>PNLC01000667.1 GCA_013822885.1 Bradyrhizobium sp. | reverse complement strand
GCGCGTTGACGGCGCCAGTCAGATTGCGCTCGGTCGCGTCCGGTTTGATGATCGAGAAAGTGCGTTCAATCGCCATTTGTTCGTCCTTACAAAAACACTGGTGGTGAGTTGCGGGGCTTATATCGGCGCCATCCCGCCACGGCAAGCGGCCCGGTGGCGCGCCAGCAATCCGCTTTGACGGGTTTTCACCCGGGCCGCCGGACCCGGACGTCCCCTGAGGCGAAGATTACCCTGATTTCATGGAGGTGACCCCTCTGTGAGACCTGCGTCACGTACCGGTTCAGCTTCAACGCCATACAGTTCGAACAATCGGTCACCTGGCTGGCCCGCCAGGCGTCACGGGAGATTTCACCGCAGGCGCTCCGCGCCAGAATCTTGAGGAGACGATCATGTTACGCAAACTCTTGCTTGTCGCAGCGGCTGCAGCTTCGCTGGGTGCGGCCGCGATGGCGCCAAGCTCCGCCTCGGCGCATGGCTGGCGCCACGGCGGCTGGCATCATCATCACCATCATCATCGATGGGGTGGTCCGCGCCTCATCGTGGGAGCCCCGGTCTACTACGGCGGCGGATTTGGCGGCTGCTACGTGCGGCGCCTGGTCCCGACCCCCTTCGGACTGCGCTGGCGGCTGGTAAATCGCTGCTTCTGATCCGACTGAAGTTCCTCACGCCCCGGCCTCGCGCCGGGGCGTTTCTTTTCGGAACCGATTCGCCGATTCCGGTTCGCTACCTGCGGACGAATGCATGCGGCCATGCGCGGGAAACTAATTTCGTCGCAATGACTTGACTTACGAATGATCACTCAAACCAGGGCCGCTGCGAACCGGAACACGTCAAGCGGACAAAGAGAATTGCCATGGACTCCCAAATCGACAGCGATTTCGAACAGATCGATCACAGGACCTGCCAGTCCATCTGCGATGCGGTTGGTGAACGGTTGCAGCGTAGCTTCCGTCCCGAAACCGAATTGTCGCCCCGGTTGCGGCAGTTGATGGACGAACTGCATCGGCGCGACAATGACCATTATTGAGGCCTGCCGGAACGGGCGCCGGGCGCTTGCCGATATAATTGATCAATATACCGATGGAATTTGCCAATAACGAAATGGGTTTGGGGTTGCGTTTGCGGGCCGCTCCGGTGACAACCCGGCATGCTTTCAATATCGGATATTTCGGTCCGCATCGCCGGGCGGCTTTTGATCGACAGCAGCACGGTGCAGATCGTGCCGGGCGCGCGCGTCGGATTCGTCGGCCGTAACGGCGTCGGCAAGTCGACGCTGTTTCATGCGATCCGCGGCGACCTGCCGACCGAATCCGGCAGCATTACGCTGCCGCCGCGCTGGCGCATCGGCAGCCTGGCGCAGGAAGCGCCCGACGGGCCGGAAAGCCTCGTCAACGTCGTGCTCAAGGCCGACCTGGAGCGCGATGCGTTGCTGCGCGAAGCCGAGACCGCTGACGACCCGCATAGAATTGCCGAAATCCAGACCCGCCTCGTCGATATCGATGCGCACTCCGCGCCGGCGCGGGCGGCGGCGATCCTGAGTGGGCTCGGGTTCTCGACTGCCGACCAGGCGCGGCCATGCTCGGAATTCTCCGGCGGCTGGCGCATGCGGGTGGCACTGGCGGCGACGCTGTTCTCGGCACCGGACCTGCTGCTGCTCGACGAGCCGACCAACTACCTCGACCTCGAGGGCACGTTGTGGCTGGAAGACCATCTGGCGAACTACCCGCGCACCGTCATCGTGATCAGCCATGACCGCGACCTGCTCGACACCTCCGTCGACCAGATCCTGCATCTCGATCGCGGCAAGCTGACGCTCTACAAGGGCACCTACTCCTCGTTCGAGGAACAGCGCGCCACCCGCGAAATGCTGGACGCCAAGCACGCCAGGCGCCAGGCCGACGAACGCAAGCGGCTGCAGGCCTTCGTCGATCGCTTCAAGGCTAAGGCATCGAAGGCGCGCCAGGCGCAATCCCGCGTAAAAATGCTGGAGCGCATGAAGCCGGTCACCGCGCTGGTGACGCAGGACGTGCGCGAGATTTCGTTTCCGACGCCGGAGAAGATGTTGTCGCCACCGATCATCGCGGTCGATGACGTCTCGGTCGGCTACGACCCGAAAAAGCCGGTGCTGAACCGCGTGACGCTGCGAATCGACACCGACGACCGCATTGCCCTGCTCGGCTCCAACGGCAACGGCAAATCGACGCTGGTCAAGCTTCTGGCCAACAAGCTGCAGCCGTTCTCGGGCCGGGTCACGCGCGCCGAAAAGCTGTCGGTCGGCTATTTCGCGCAGCATCAGGTCGACGAACTCAACCTCGACGGCTCGCCCTACGACCATATCCGCAAGCTGATGCCGGATGCGCCCGAGACCAAGGTGCGCGGGCGCGTCGGGGCCATCGGCTTTTCCGGCAAGGCCGGCGACACGCTGGTGCGGAGCCTCTCGGGCGGCGAGAAGGCGCGGCTGTTGCTCGGGCTCGCCACCTTCTACGGCCCCAACATGATCATCCTCGACGAGCCGACCAACCATCTGGATATCGACAGCCGCGCGGCGCT
>PNLC01000666.1 GCA_013822885.1 Bradyrhizobium sp. | reverse complement strand
CCTGCAAGGACACCTACGAGCGGCTGCGGCCGTCGACCGCGCAGCAGGTGCTGCGCTTCCATCGCATGCAGCAGAACGCGCCGGTGGGTTAGGTAATCTGCTTCCAGGCTACACTGCCGTCGAAATCACGGCCTACCACTTCAGCAGCTTCGATCCGGCCAGCGCGCCGACTGCCGTCACCAGCGCCGTCGCCAGCGTGTACCAGGTCGCCACGAACAGCGGCGAGTCATCCGTGCAATGCGACGCGTAGAGCGTTGCCGCCAATCCCGCCGACAACAGGCCTGCGACAGCACCGGCGACCGCGGGCCGCGCCGGCGCCCCGTGACGCAGGCCGATCAGCGCGCCCGCCAGTATCGGTAGCGACAGCACCGGGATCGCCGTCATGCAAATCCAGGAATTCTTGCCGATCATCCGGGTCATCATCGGCAACCGTTGCGGCATCATCATCTCGCCGCCGATCCCCGCCGTCAAAATCCCGACCGGCGCCAGCAGCAGCCAGCCGAAGCCGCGCAGCGAGACCTCCGGCCGCGACAAATGCAGGCTGACGGCGATCGCCGAAATCGCCAGCGCCAGCGTCACTGCGAATTTCAGATCGAAGAACGGATTGTGGATCGCGATCATCACGTCTGGCCTGACGCCGAGTTCGGCGAAGAACATCAGGAGCGAGACCGGTGCAGCCGCCAGCAGCGCCAGCATCAGCGCGTATCCCACGGGCCGCGCACGGTGGCCGTTGTCGGCGGCCAGCGTTCGAATGAGACGATCGGTATCCATTCTCAACGTTCCCGTAACTTCGCCGTCAGGCTGGTCAGCCCGCGATGCAGCGCCACCCGCACGGCGCCCTCGCTCATTGAAAACTTTGCCGCGGTATCCTTGACCGATGCGCTGTCGACCGCGATCGACTGCAGTACGTCGCGCTGCCGGGCCGGCAGCGTCTGAAGCTGGGCCGCGACCTCGCTCGCCGACGCCGTCTCGGCGGGCGCTTCGCCGGCAATGGTCTCGGCAAAATCGTCGATATCGACGAAGATGCGCCGGCCACGGCGGCGCAGCGCATCGATCAGCTTGTTGCGGGCGATCGCAAACAGCCAAGGGGCGAACGGGGCACTGACGTCCCAGGTGTGCCGCTTCAAATGGACTGCCAGCAAAATGTCCTGCACGATGTCCTCGGATTGATCGACCGGTTGCCCCGCACGCGTCAGACCGCGGCGCGCCGCTGCCCGGAGCACCGGCGTGACGGCCTTGAGCAGGCGGTGATACGCCGCACTGTCGCCTGCAATGGCCGACCGCATCAGGCCGGTCCATTCGTCATCCCGCTCGCGCACCCGCGCTCCTACCCTGCAATTCGGTCGATCTGTCAATTTGTTACATCGAGATGCAAACATCACGAAGTCGTGATTAACATACGCGATGCGAGGGCCTGCCGGGAATCGGACGGCCGTACCCTGAACGAGCAGGCTCATAGCATCGATTGGCAGGACTGGCATCCACCGGCGCCGGCCCGCGGGCCTCCGCATCACAAAAAATGCTGGACGCAGTCCCTTCAGACAGCCCTGCTTTTCCCCGGTGTTGCCCGAAAATTCCCTCTTTCTGCCGTGCTGAGGACACGCGACGCGGTCTCTTCTCCCGCTTGGGCGGCGGCAAGGGGAGATTCCACATGAAGGTCAAAGCCAGCGCGGCCGGAGCCCTGATGTTGGCCGCAGGGCTCTTTCTATCTATCGCTGGGCCCTCGCCGGCAAAGGCAGCAGGCAGCGAAAGCGCCGCCGCTTCGAAATCGGAGAGCGCGACCTCGGAAAAGTCCACCAAATCCAGTTCGCGATACCTGAAGAAGAAGCGCCACGCCTATCGGAAACCCCCACGAACGGCGTCCAACCCGACCGAGAGTGGAAAGAGCTCGGAAACGCCCGGTGCCGCAGTGCGGCCGGCGATGTCGGAATCGGTCGCCAACGCCAACGCGCAGATGAATTCGGCCGATGCGGCGCAGGGCGGCATCGGGGACAGCGCCAGGGCGATGTCACAGGCGATGTCGGCGAAGGCCAGCACGATCCTGCTGGCGGCGGCGGACAATCAGGCCGACGGGCGGGCCCCGGCCGAGGGAGCGGCGGTGGCCACCCCGGATCAACTCAACGACGTCGACAAGGTTCTGCAGGAGAGCCAATCCTCCCAGACCGCCGCCCCCGAGACGGCTGCCTCCCAACCAGCTGCCTCGCAGACGGTTGCGATGGCACAGGTCAAACCGGAGCAGCCGGAAAACTCCGCTCAGGCATCCAGCAGTGACAGCCTCGACAGGACCTCGTTGATCGGGAAGATCTTCATTGCCTTCGGCACCCTGCTGACGATGGCGTCCGCAGCGCGCATGTTCATGGCCTAGGGGGCCCACGCGCCGGCCGCGGCAATGCTGCGTCCGGTGCCACCTCGCCGCACTTGATGCCGATCCCGCCAGCGGGCACATTGCCCGCCAAATCGGCCAGGCGGGGTACATCATGGCGACGTTCGAATACATCATTGTCGAGAGCAAGGGCGCGGTCGGCATCATCACGCTAAACCGCCCGAAAATGCTCAA
>PNLC01000665.1 GCA_013822885.1 Bradyrhizobium sp. | reverse complement strand
GCCGGCGCCACCGTCGACGTCAAGCGCGTGCCGGAGCTGGTGCCGGAAGCCGTCGCCAAGGCGTCGCACTACAAGCTCGATCAGGCAGCCCCAGTCGCCAAGGTCGACGACCTCGCCAATTACGACGCCATCATCGTCGGCACCGGCACCCGCTTCGGCCGGATGGCGTCGCAAATGGCGAACTTCCTCGACCAGGCCGGCGGCCTCTGGGCCAGGGGCGCGCTGCACGGCAAGGTCGGCGGCGCCTTCACCGCGAGCGCGACCCAGCACGGCGGACAGGAAACCACGCTGTTCTCTGTGATCACCAACCTGCTGCACTTCGGCATGACCATCGTCGGCCTCAACTACGGATTTGCCGGCCAGATGAAGCTCGACGAAGTAACCGGCGGCGCGCCCTACGGCGCCACCACGATCACCGGCGGTGACGGCAGCCGCCAGCCGAGCGAGAACGAACTCGCCGGCGCGCGCTATCAGGGACGCGTGATCGCAGAGACCGCCAACAAGCTGCATGGCTGATGCGACAAGGGCGGCATTCTCATCGGGCAATGCCGCCCCACCTTTCGGATTGTGATATGCGTTCAGCCAGTGACGCTCGCACAGGAGTTCAGTCATGAGCAGCAATTCCAGAATCGCGTGGCCGGAGCTGCCGGCCGAAGCATGGCGCGACACTTATGCGACGCTGCATCTGTGGACCCAGATCGTCGGCAAGATTCGCCTGACCAAATCCCCTTGGCTCAACCATTCCTGGCACGTGACGCTGTATGTCACGCCGCGCGGTTTGACCACATCGCCAGTGCCAGACGGCACGCGGACGTTCCAGATCGACTTCGATTTCATCGACCATCGCTTGCGGATCTCGACCAGCGACGGCGTGCATCGACATTTTCCGCTGCCGGGTCATTCCGTCGCCAGCTTCCATAGCGCCATCATGGAGGCGCTTGCCGAACTCGGCATTTCCGTTGCCATCGACGAGATGCCAAACGAATTGCCTGACCCGATACGATTCTCGCAGGATACCGCGCACGCGTCCTACGACCCCGATGCCGCCGGGCGGCTGCTGCAGATTCTCGTCAACAGCGACCGCGTGCTCAAGCAGTTCCGCACGGGTTTTCTCGGCAAGGCGAGCCCGGTGCATTTCTTCTGGGGCAGTTTCGATCTCGCCGTGACGCGCTTCTCGGGACGCCGCGCGCCGCGCCATCCCGGCGGCGTGCCCAACCTGCCCGACGCGGTCGCGCATGAAGCCTATTCGCACGAAGTCAGCAGCGCCGGCTTCTGGCCCGGCAGCGGCGCGATCGATTATCCCGCATTCTATTCCTACGCCTATCCGGAGCCGGCAGGCTTCCGGACGGCGAAGGTGCGGCCCGACGCGGCGTTCTTCAGCGAAGCGGTTGGCGAGTTCATCCTGCCCTATGACGACGTGCGCAAGGCTGATGATCCCGACAAGGCGCTGCTCGATTTCCTGAACAGCACCTATGAGGCTGCCGCGAACGCAGCGAAGTGGGATCGCGAAGCGCTGGAATGCGATCCCGGGCGGCCGGGCGTGGTAAGGCAGGTTTAAAGCATCCAGACTTGAAGCGTCGCAGGGTGGGTTAGCACAGCGCAACTCGCCATCAGGCGAAGACAGATGGTGCGTGACGCCCCCCGGCTAACCCACCCTGCTGGTCGCGCAGCTAGTGCCGCGACTCCGGCTTCACCACGGTCTGGCGGACTTCCGCGCCGCAATCCGCACACTCGTAGGTGAATTCGATCTTCGCCATGCTCCAATGCGGTTCGATATCGCGAATGTACATCGGAAGCCCCACGCAGCTCGGGCAGATCACGTAGGCCGGCTCGGTGTCATCGTGTTGGTGGATGTAGGCTGGCATGTTGACTCTCCCCACGGCAGCAATCACCAGTGTCCCTGACCCGGGCCTAAGCATACGCCTCTGCGGCAAGGACGATCATGAACTTTCGCGAACACATCTAGAACGTGCACACAATTTGCGCGGCCGTGTCCACTCGGCCACATCGCGTCAATTCTCTCCGCGCGACAACGACTTATGGAGGCCGCACGCCATCAAGCGCGCGATCCGGGGGAAATCATGCAGTTCCCGGGCGGCCCAACCGTCATTCGCGCCGCGTGAACGTGGCATGAAAAAGGCCCACCCGCTGGGAGCGGGTGAGCCCGTCAGGTCGGGACGGAATTTCTTCCAGCCGCGCGACTACATCTCCTTGATCTGCACCTTGCGCCATTTCATCACGCCCGAGCCGTATTGCAGGGCCAACGGCCCGCTGGCGTGTTTCGAATCCTGTACATCGACGGTCTTCTGGCCGTTGAACAGCACGACGAGATGCGGGCCCTTGGCCGTGATCTCGAAAGTGTTCCACTTGCCGCCGGCCTTCGGCATCGGATCGACCTTGGCGATATCGACGATCGCGCCGGTGCCGTAGGTCGGATCGGGCCGCTTGTCGAAGATGTTCACCTCGTAGCAGATCTTGGCATCGATCTTCGCCGACTGGTCGCAGCGAATGAAGATGCCGCTATTGGCATCGTCGTCGGCCCAGAACTCGGCCTTGATTTGG
>PNLC01000664.1 GCA_013822885.1 Bradyrhizobium sp. | reverse complement strand
TGACGATGGTGTGCCAGTAGCCGAGGATCAGCGAATGAATCCGATCATCCGACAGGCCGAGCTTCACGGTGTTGATGTATGTGATCGGAGGCTCGCCGCCGGTGATGTCGACCGGGTTGCCGGCCGCGCCGAACGGCGGGATGAATTTTCTGAACGCGGCGTCGAGATCCGGCGGCATCGACATCAGGGAGAGGCCGTTGTCGACGCAGGAGTCCGACAGCAGCACGCCCGAACCGCCGGCGCCGGTGATGATCAGCACGTTCTCGCCCTTCGGCGTCGGCAGCACCGGCATGCCGCGCGCGAATTCGAGCAACTGCCGCAGCGACCGGGCGCGGATCACGCCGGATTGCTTGAACACGTCCTCGTAGATCTTGTCGTTGCCGGCAAGCGCGCCGGTATGCGACGAAGCTGCTTTGGCGCCGGCCGAGGTACGACCCGCCTTCAGCACCACCACCGGCTTCTTCTTGGAGACGCGCTTGGCGGCCTCCGCAAACGCGCGGCCGTCCTTGAGGTCTTCGCAGTGCTGCGCGATCAGGTTGGTGTTGGGATCCTGCTCGAAGAACGCCAGCAGGTCGTCCTCGTCGATATCCGACTTGTTGCCGAGGCCGACGATCGCGGAGACGCCCATCTTCGCCGAGCGCGAGAAGCCGATGATCGCCATGCCGATGCCGCCGGACTGCGACGACAAGGCCGCATGACCCTTGACGTCGTAGGCTGTGCAGAACGTGGCGCAGAGGTTGGACCATGTATAGTAGAAGCCGTAGATGTTCGGCCCCATCAGGCGGACGTTGTACTTCTTGCCGACCTCGACGATCTCGGCCTGCAATTCCGGCGCCCCGGCCTCGGCAAAGCCCGACGGAATCAGGACGGCGCCGGGAATTTTCTTCTCGCCGCATTCGACCAGCGCGCCGGCAACGAACTTCGCCGGGATCGCAAACACCGCGGTGTCGATCACGCCGGGCACGTCCTTGACGCTCTTGTAGGCCTTGTAGCCCAGGATCTCCGCGGCCTTGGGGTGGATCGGATAGATCTCGCCCTTGTAGCCGCCGTTGACCAGATTCTTCATCACGGAGTTGCCGATTTTGCCATCCTCGGCAGAGGCGCCGATCACCGCAACACCCTTCGGCTGCATGATGCGGTTCATGGCGGCAACGATTTCCTCGGTCGGGCGCGGCGCCGGGCGCGGCATGTAATCGAAATCGACGACGATGCGCACGTCGGCGGCAATCGCGTCCTTCCTGGTGGCGAACACCGGGTTGAGATCGAGCTCGACGATTTCGGGGAAGTCGCTGACGAGCTGCGATACCTTGACGATGACGTCGGCCAGCGCGTCGCGGGAGACCGGATCGCCGCCGCGCACGCCCTTGAGCATCTCATTGGCCTGGATGCCGTCGAGCATCGACAGCGCGTCGTCCTTGCTCGCGGGCGCGAGGCGGAAGGTAATGTCCTTCAGCACCTCGACAAGCACGCCGCCGAGGCCGAACGCCACCAGCTTGCCGAACGAGCCGTCGGTGATGGAACCGACAATGACCTCGGTGCCGCCGGCCAGCATCTGCTGGACCTGAATGCCATCGATCTTGGCGTCGGCTTTATACTTCTTCGCATTCGCGAGAATGGTCTCGTAGGCCTTTTCGGCGTCGGCCGCGGTCTTGACGCCGACCATGACGCCGCCCGCTTCAGTCTTGTGGAGAATATCCGGCGAGACGATTTTCATCACCACCGGGAAGCCCATGCCTGACGCGATCTTGGCGGCATCGGCGGCAGACTTGGCCACGCCTTCCTTCGGAACCGGGATGCCGTAGGCGTCGCACACCAGCTTGCCTTCCGGCGCCGTGAGACTGGTGCGCTTTTCAGCCTTCACCGTATCAAGCACCCGGCGGACAGTCTCTTTGGCGCTCGGTTCGGCGACCTTGCGGACCGCATCTGCAGAATTTGACATCTGGCTTCCTCCTGGGCTGATTTTATGGCATTTGGTATGCCAGGGAAGAGATTGTCAAGACAATCCGTCGCGGAGAAACAGTGAAAACAAGGGCTCCTTGACATCGTGGCATTTGGTATGCCAAAAATATTGCAGAGTTTCTTCTGCTAATAAGACGTCTCCAAAACGGAGGAGACGAGTCGTGCCCGCACCTAAACAAACCAAGGCGCCGCCTGCCATGGCTGAGGCTGACATTGCAATCGTCCGGATTGCGCCTGAGACGAGCTTCAAAAACAAGGCCTATGAAGCCTTGAAAGAAGCAATTCTCAAGATGGACATTTATGCGACGCCCGAGCAGGTGATGCTCGACGAGCGCGCACTGTCCGAGCGCCTCGGCGTCAGCCGCACTCCCATTCGCGAAGCCATCGCGATGCTCGAGCAGGACGGCTTCGTCAAAACCGTGCCGCGCCGCGGCATCGTGGTGGTCCGCCGTACCAAGGTCGAGATCGTCGACATGATCCGCGCCTGGGCTGCGCTCGAGAGCATGGCGGCACGGCTGATCACGACCACCGCGCGCAAGAAGGACATCACGGCGCTGCGCGATTTCTTCAAGGATTTCGGCAAGGACCGCCTGCCGCAGGATCATGTCGAGGAATA
>PNLC01000663.1 GCA_013822885.1 Bradyrhizobium sp. | reverse complement strand
GGCCATAGCCTAGTCTCCTTCAGTAGGATCGGTGTCACCCCTGCGCAATCCTGCTGCGGCGAGGCGGTGTTTCTTCGTATTGGTCGGCTCCGGCTTTTTGGGCTCGGGCTTCTTGCCGGGCTTGGGCTTCGGCTTGTTGCTTTTGGCCGGGTCGCTTTTCCGGGCGTGCGGCGGCGGTGCCGGCGCCAGCCCGAGATTCTGCTTCAGCTCGCGCTCGGCCTGCTTGCCGCGCCGCATCGATTCGGCAATCAGCTCGTCGGTCAAAACCAGTCGCGCATCGGAGATGTCTTCCATCACCAGCAGCACGTCGGCATCTTCGTCGCCGCGAATGTCATCCCGATGTAGCCGCACCGCATCGCCTTCGCAGCCCGCGAGGAACCCGCGGAAACGCTTGCGGCCCTGATGGGCGACCGCCATCTCGATCTTGACGAGATGACCTGCGTAGCGCTCGAAGTCGGAACGGCGAACCAGCGGGCGATCGATACCCGGCGAGGATATCTCGAGCCGGTAGGCGCGGTCGATCGGGTCGGCGACATCGAGCACCGGCGACAGCGCCCGCGAAATCGCCTCGCAATCCTCGATCTGCATCGTGCCGTCGGGCCGCTCGGCCATGATCTGCACGGTGCATCCGGCCTCGCCGGAGATCTTGATCCGGACCAGGCGGTATCCCATCCCCTGCAACACCGGTGCGGCCACCGCCGATACCCGCGCCGCCGCACCCGGCTCGACGACGAGACGGGGCTCGGCGAGCAGTTCGGCATCCACGGAAACGGCAGTTGGATCGGACATGTCCAGGGTCAAAAGCGTCTTACTTGCATGGGTTTAGGCCGGGCCTTAACCAGCGATCCGGCCGGTTTCCTGAACCGCGCCTTAACGTCCCTTCTGGGGCCGGGTGCGTTCAGGTAATAAAAAAGAGCGGGTCCCGGGGGGCCCACTCTCAATACGCGATCGTATGAGAACCATAAGTTGCCGCGGATATAGCCGTTTTTCCGCAATCCGACAAGGCCCGCGATCCCGTTAAGGTCGATTTTGCCACGCTTGGATGCAGCAAAGGAACCTAACTCTTCATTCACAAACCTTGCCTAGATTTCCCGAAAACCGCCAAAACGGCTGGTTTTGGATGGGTTTATGATACCGGCGCCTTCGCTGATCCCTGAACTTGACGATATTGTCCGGCGCGGCGACCCCGCGCGCCGTGCGGATGCTGCGCGCCGTATCAGCGAACTTTTTTTGCAGGGAGCTGCGAACTTCCGCTCCGATCACGTCGAGTTGTTCGACGGCGTTTTGACCAGCCTCGTCCCGCATGCCGGACCGGAAGCACGCGCCGATCTTGCCGAGCGCCTTTCCGGGCTGGCAAACGCGCCGCGCGGCCTGGTCGGCCACCTCGCGCTTGAAGACGAAATTGCCATCGCAGGACCGCTGCTGCGCCGGTCTCCCGTGATCGACGAAGCGATGCTGGTCGAAATCGCGTCCGCGAAAAGCCAGGGTCATCTGCTGGCGATCGCGGAGCGGCCGACGCTTTCAACCGATCTCACCGACGTCATGATCGCCCGCGGCGACCGCGCCGTGGTGCGGCGAACCGCCGGCAATGCCGGCGCGAACTTCTCTTGCGACGGCTATTCGACACTGATCGAGCGTGCCGGGCAGGATGGCGTGCTGACGATCAGGCTCGGCCAGCGTGAAGATCTTTCGCCTGACCAGCTGAAGGAGCTGCTTTCCGGCTCGTTCGATGTGGTTCGCCGCCGCCTGCTCACCGTGGTCACTCCCGAGCGGCAGGCCGGCATCCGGCAGGCGATGAGCGCGATCTCGGGCGCCACCGAACGTGTGGAGCGCCGGGATTTTTCGGCGGCACAGCGCACGGTGCTGAAGCTGCAACAGGACGGTGCGCTTGGCGAGGGCGCATTGCTCAACTTCGCCAAGGTCTTCAAATACGAAGAATCGGTGGCCGCGCTCTCGGCGCTGAGCGGCGTGAAGGTCGATACTCTCCACCGCCTGATCAGCGGCGACCGCGACGATCCGATCCTGGTCGCCGGCAAGACCATCGGCCTTGAATGGGCGACCGTGCGGGCGCTGATCATGCTGCGGCTCGGCCCGAACCGTATCGCGGCTCCGGCCGACATCGAAATCGCGCGGGGGAATTACGCGCGCCTGATGCCGTCGACCGCCGAGCGCGTCGCGAACTTCTGGAAGACCCGCCCGTAGGCCTCGCGGCCGCAATCGTAAATTGCTCCCCAACCCTGAAACGGCGCGCTATCATTCGCGCCGAAGACGCGGAACAGCGTCGGGTATAATTTCGGGAGTGCAAGATGCTGACGGACGTTCAGGTTCAATCCCATGCCGACAGGATACGCGACGAAGGGTTCACCGTCATCGAAGATGCGGCGAGCGCTGAATTGGTCGGAGGATTGAAGGCGGCGCTGGAGCGCATTGAGCGCGAACATCATCTCGGTCCCGCCAGGACCTCGTTCGAAGGCTTCAAGACCGTCCGCATCAACAATCTTCTCACCTATGACGACCTGTTCTGGGAAGTGCCGCTGCACGAGAACGTGCTGCCGGTGGTGGAGCGCGTCCTCGACA
>PNLC01000662.1 GCA_013822885.1 Bradyrhizobium sp. | reverse complement strand
TGATCCATCCAAGCCATATCGAGGCCTGCAACGCCATCTTCACGCCGCCGGCCGAGGAGGTCGAGCAGGCCCGCAAGATCATCGCGGCATTCGAAAAGCCGGAAAACGCCTCACGCGGCGCCATCCAGCTCGACGGGCGGATGGTGGAACGGCTGCATGCCGACATGGCGAAGCGCACGATCGCGATTGCCGATGCGATCGCGGCGATGGGTCATTAGTCGCGCTTCAGACTTAAAATGTAGTTCGCGAGATCATCAGCCTGATCGGGCATGATGATGAGATTGGGCATCCGGTGATGGCTGGTCTTCATGAAGACTTTCAGCGAGAGCGCCGTCGTCGAGGCCCGGTTGGCGATCGTGACGAAATCCGTTGCCCGCCCTTTCCGGCCTGCGGTCGCGGCCTCGATCGCATGACAATCCTTGCACCAGGCTTCGGCGAGACGATATCCGGCAGCAGTGCTTTCTGACGGCAGCGGGGCGCCGCTCGCCCCGCGTACGCGCAGGAACAGCAGCACCGCGAGCGCGCAAAGAATCGCGATCGATACGTGCAACCAGACGGAGCGCGTCATTTTCCAGCTCAACAGCTACGATGCCGGCAGTTACGGGTTCACCCGCGGGCCAAGACCGTCGATCGTGGGAGCGTTGCCGCAATATTCTTCGTAATGCGCGGCGGCGGTGCCGGCGGCGAGATCGCGGTCGCACTGGCGCTTGTGGCTGCACATCGCACAGACGCGCTCCATGTCGCGCAGCACGAGCGGCTCGGTGCGCGCCAGAGCGTCCTGGTCGATGCCGAGTGCGGTGAGCATCTTGGGCAGCTCGTCCGCGGCGTGCGGCCCCTGGCGGACCAGCGCCTCGAGGTCGGCGGACGTCATCCGCAATTCGCCCGCGATCTGGCTGAAATTGGCGGCGTCCATCTCGCGCATTTCCCGCAGCTCACGCCGGTGCTTCAGCCATTCGCCGAAGCTGTCAACCACGCGGCCGACGGCGCTATAGGGCTTTTCCTGAACGGTCATGGCACGGCTCCCTTGGCTTGATGCGCCAAGGTGCGCACAAATCGGGCGGCGGTCGTTGCGCCAGATCAAATTTGGGGAGGGGCTAGCGCCGCAGTTCTCTTTTTCCTTCTCCCCTTGTGGGAGAAGGTGGATCGCTGACGCGTAGCGGCAGCGAGACGGATGAGGGGTCTGTCTCCGCGGATAGAGACCCCTCATCCGGCGCTTCGCGCCACCTTCTCCCACAAGGGGAGAAGGGAAGAAGAGTCGCCGGCGCTACTTGCCGAACTTCTCCGCGGCCCATGCATACAGGCTGCCGGGAACCGGCTTTTCGCCGCCGCGGCCTTTGGGCGAGATGTGCAGTCCGATGATCCCGGGATCGGCAATCAGCGCGGAGAAATCCGTTGGCTCGAAGAATTGTTTCGGCTCGGCATGAACCGCGTAGAAGGATTGCTTCGGCAGCGCATGCTGCAGCTCACCCGAGCGGCGCGCGAGCGCGGTGATGGCGGCCGGGCCATAGATCGCGACGCGGATATCGGAGAGACGGCTCGACCGGTGCCGGAGCTGGCGCAGCATGAAGGTGATGCGATGGCGCAGCGCCAGCCAGTCCGGCGTCAGATCCTCCTGCTCCATCAATTCCTCGAATGCCCGCACGATCGGATCATTCGCAGGCAGGTACAGGACCGAGTTGCCGACTTGGCGCCGACGCTCCCAGGCGAAGTAGGGCTTGGCGGGATCGATCTCGATCGGCTTCAACAGCAGCACGTCGGCGTCGAGCCACAGCCCGGCCCGCTCCGCCATCAGCCGCATGCGGAAGAAGTCGCTGAACTGCAAAATCGTCCAGTCGCGCCAGCTGCCGTCCGGCTGCGGCGGGCGGAGCCGTTCGGAAAAGGAGTGCGGCAGGATCGCCTCGGCCTCGGCGTTGCCGACGCCGTCGGGCAGGCCCTGCAATGGATCGAAACTGTAGACGGTGACCTTGTGGCCCGCTGCGACCTGCGATCTCAGGCAGGTCAGGCGCAGCGCATCGAGCCGGCCATGCCAGAAGGTGACGACGTCAGGCCGCATTCGCGTCATCCCCACGCATAGGAAAAGAGCCCCGGTTTTGCCGGGGCTCTCGTAGCACGATCAGGCCCAGGCGCGCTCTTTCTTCGCCTTCGCCTCGTAGTCGTCGATCGACGACTTCTTCTCCATGGTCAGCCCGATGTCGTCGAGGCCGTTGATCAGGCAGTGCTTGCGGAACGGATCGATCTCGAACTTCACCTTGCCGCCGTCGGGACCGCGGATCTCCTGGTTGGCGAGATCGATCGTCAGCGTCGCGTTGGCGCCGCGCTCGGCGTCGTCGAACAGCTTGTCGAGGTCGTCCTGGGTGACGCGGATCGGCAGGATGCCATTCTTGAAGCAGTTGTTGTAGAAGATGTCGCCGAACGAGGTCGAGATCACGCAGCGGATGCCGAAATCGAGCAGCGCCCACGGCGCGTGCTCGCGGCTCGAGCCGCAGCCGAAATTGTCGCCGGCGACCAGCACCTTGGCATTGCGATACGCCGGCTGGTTGAGGACGAAGTCCGGGTTCTCGCTGCCGTCATCCTTGTAGCGCTG
>PNLC01000661.1 GCA_013822885.1 Bradyrhizobium sp. | reverse complement strand
AGGACGTGCGGCACTGGCACGCCTCGCCGAAATCGGCGGTGGGCTTTCTGATTCACGCCGGCACCATGGACCTCCACGCGATGGGGCCGCGGCGCAACCTGAGCATGCCCGGCATGTCGGTGAGCGTCGGCGAACAGATCGCGGCGCTCGAGCGCGTCGCGGGCAAGAATGTCACCGCGCGGATCAAGCGCGTGCCCGATCCGACCATTATCAGCATCGTCTCCGGCTGGCCGCGCGACTTTGTCACCGACCGCGCGCTGAAACTCGGCTTCACCACCGCCGAGAAGACCTTCGACGATATCATCCGGATTCACATCGAGGATGAGCTCGGCGGCAAGTTCGCGAACTGACGTGATGACACGCTGGTTTCCGCGGATGCCGTCATGACGAAAGTAGCTTGTATCGGCGAGTGCATGATCGAGTTGAAGCAGGCTGATGGAGGTCTGCTCTCGCGCGGCTATGGCGGCGACACGCTCAATACCGCCGTCTATCTCGCTCGCCTCGGCGCGGCTGTCGATTACATCACCGCGCTCGGCGACGACCCGCTTAGCGACGAGATGATCGCCGGCTGGGCCGCGGAAGGGATTGGGACCAGTCGTGTGCTGCGGGTGCCCGGCAAGCTGCCGGGCATCTACATGATCCAGACCGACGAGAAAGGCGAGCGGCGTTTCTTTCACTGGCGCGACGCTGCGGCGGCGCGCAGCCTGATGGATCTGCCCGAAACGCCCGACATCCTGAATTCGCTGGCAGGCTACAACTTCATCTATCTATCCGCGATCACGCTGTCGCTCTATGGCGAGAATGGACAGAAGGATCTGTTTACGGCGCTGAAACTCGCGCGCGAAGCCGGGGCCCGCTTTGCGTTCGATACGAATTTTCGTGCCCGCGGCTGGCCCGACCTGGACCTTGCGCGCGAGGTCTTTCGGGATGCCTTCCACCTCGCCGATATCGTGCTGGCCTCGACCGAGGATCTGCTGCCGCTCTATCCGGGCGAAAGTGCCGAAAACCTGCTGGCGCGGATTCCGGGGGCCGAGGTGGTGTTGAAGCTGTCGGAGCCGGCGAGCGTCGTCCGTCTGGACGGCGTTTCCTATCCGATCAAGGCGAAGCCGCTGGAGGCGGAGGTCGTCGATACCACGGCGGCCGGCGACAGTTTCGCGGCCGCCTATGTCGCCGCGCGCCTTGCGGGGGCGGACCCGATTGCAGCCGCACGGGCAGGGCACCGGCTGGCAGGCGTTGTGGTATGCCATCCCGGGGCGATCATTCCGCGCACGGCGATGCCGCCCGGGCGCATTGAACCTATTACGTCTCGCAGGGCATCCCCATGACCGCAGCCGCAAGGCAGGAACAACGGCAGGAACAACTCGCGGCCATCTTCAGGTCCGCAACCGTCATTCCGGTGCTGACCATCGAACGGCTGGAAGACGGGGTGCCGCTGGCGCGGGCATTGGTCGCCGGCGGCGTCCGCGTTCTGGAGGTCACGCTGCGGACGCCGGTGGCCGTCGATGCCGCCCGGGCCATGATCGCGGAGGTGCCGGAAGCCATCGTCGGCATCGGGACGATCCTCAACGCCGACGATCTCGCGCGGGCGCGGGGGCTCGGCGCCAGATTCGGGATCAGCCCGGGTGCGACGCCCGATCTGCTGAAAGCGGCAGCCGAGAGCGACCTGCCATTCGCGCCGGGGTTCGCAACGGCTTCCGAACTGATGCAGGCGCTGGCGGCGGGCTTCGATCTGGTCAAGTTCTTCCCGGCCGAGCAGTCCGGCGGTATCAAGGCACTGCGGGCGCTGGCGGGGCCGTTTCCCCATATCCGGGTGTGCCCGACCGGCGGCATCGGGGAGGCCAATGCGGCGTCCTGGCTGGCCGAGCCGAACGTCGTGGCGGTGGGCGGTTCGTGGCTGTGCCCGCCTGCGGATATCAGGTCCGGTAACTGGGCCGGCATAACCGCCATGTGCGCGCGGGCGATGAAATCGCTGAAACCGGCACAAAGATAGGTTACAAACCGAGCCGAACCGAAACAGGGAGAACGACCATGACAGCCAGCATCGTCGGATGGGCGCACACGCCATTCGGCAAGTTCGACGCCGAAACCGTCGAAAGCCTCGTGGTCAAGGTTGCGACCGATGCGCTGGCCGATGCCGGCATCACCGCTTCAGACGTCGACGAGATCGTGCTCGGCCATTTCAACGCCGGTTTCTCGCCGCAGGACTTTACGGCCTCGCTGGTGCTGCAGGCCGACCCGAAGTTGCGCTTCAAGCCGGCTACGCGCGTCGAGAACGCCTGCGCCACCGGTTCTGCGGCGGTGCATCAGGGGATCCGGGCGATTGCTTCGGGCGCGGCCAGGATCGTGCTGGTGGTCGGCGTCGAGCAGATGACGCGGACGCCTTCGGCCGATATCGGACGCTACCTCCTGAAGGCGTCCTATCTGCCTGAGGACGGCGAAACCGTCGGCGGGTTTGCCGGCGTGTTCGGCAAGATCGCGCAGAGCTATTTCCAGAAGTATGGCGACCAGTCGGACGCGCTGGCGATGATCGCGGCCAAGAACCACAAGAACGGCGTCGCCAACCCCTATGCGCAGATGCGCAAGGA
>PNLC01000660.1 GCA_013822885.1 Bradyrhizobium sp. | reverse complement strand
ATCTCGATCCGCTCTTCAAGGCTGAGCTGGCAATAACATTGTCCCATCGCAACAACACCATAGCAGGTGTTGCACTTGTTCTGTGAACTCAGGGGATCCAGTATTCCGAGACGGTCGCGGTTAGCAACCGGCTTCGCGGAGTACTGGATCGTCCGCCTTCGCGGACGATGACAATTTTCGTGTGGCTATCAAAATCTGCTAACACGCTCGCATGACCGCACCTGATACCACGCCCTCGACATCGACCGCCCCCGCCCCCACTTGGCGCGAGAGTCTTGCCGTGTATCTCCAGCCGCGCGTCCTCATCGTGCTGATGCTCGGCTTTTCCTCCGGGCTGCCGCTGGCGCTGTCGGGATCGACGCTGTTGATATGGATGCGCGAGTCCGGCGTCGATCTCACCACCATCGGGCTGTTCGCGCTGGTCGGCACGCCCTATACGCTGAAATTCATCTGGGCGCCGCTGGTCGACGCGCTGCATGTGCCGTTCTTCACGAGGGCATTCGGACGAAGGCGCGGCTGGCTGGTGTTCTCGCAACTGCTTTTGATCGGCGCGATCGTGCTGCTGGCGCTGACCGACCCGGCGCGCTCGCCGCTGTTCGTGGCGCTGGGCGCGCTATTGGTCGCTGCAATGTCCGCTACCCAGGACATCGTGGTCGATGCGTTCCGCGTCGAAAGCCTGCCCGAGAGCGAACAGGCTGCCGGCATGGCGGCCTATGTCGCGGCCTACCGGATCGGCATGCTGGTCTCGACCGCCGGCGTGCTGTTCCTCGTCAGCGCGTTCGAAGGCACCGGCATCGGACGCCAGGCGGCGTGGATGTGGGGCTATGTTGCCATGGCCGGATTGGTGCTGATCGGCACCATCACGGCGCTGGTTGCGACCGAGCCGGAGCAATCGGTACGCGCGGAGGCCGAGACCCGCGGCGAGGCAGCGTTCACGCGCGTCATGCATGCGGCGGTCGGTGCGTTCTCGGAGTTTCTTTCGCGCAAACACGCAGTGGCGGTCCTGGCCTTCGTGGTGTTGTTCAAACTCACCGATGCGTTTTCCGGCACGATGACCGCGCCCTTCGTGATCGACCTTGGCTTCACCCGCAACGATTACGCCGCCATCGTCAAGGGCGTCGGTCTGATTGCGACGCTGATCGGCGGTTTCGCCGGCGGCTACCTAGCGCGACGCTATTCGCTGGTCGCAAGCCTCTGGATCGGCGGCATGCTGCAGGCGATCTCGAACCTGGTATTCGCGTGGCTCTCCCTCGTCGGCACCAATCAATGGGCCCTGGCCGTCGCCATCTCGGCGGAAAACTTCACCGGCGCGATCGGCACCGTGATCTTCGTCGCCTATCTCTCGGCGCTGTGCCAGAACCCGCTGCACACGGCGACGCAATACGCGCTGCTCACCGCGCTCGCCGCCGTCGGGCGCACCTATCTCTCCGCCGGCGCGGGCTATGTAGCGGAGATAACCGGCTGGCCGCTGTTCTTCGTAATCTCCGTCGTGGTCGCAATCCCCAGCCTGATCCTGCTGGCCTGGCTGCAGCGCCGCGGGCATTTCGAGGCGGTGGGGCCGGTGAAGGTTTAGCGGTTCGCCGAGGCGTGCGGACGCGCCGTCACAACACATCCTAAGTCGTCATCCCCCGCGAAAGCGGGGGATCCAGTGTTCCAGAGACATCAATAATTGAATCGAGAAGCCGCGGCGTACTGGGTCGCCCGGTCAAGCCGGGCGATGACGACGGTGCTTGTGACAACGGCAGTACTCAATGCTTCGTCACCACGCTCCACTTTGTCACCACGGCTTCGCTCATCTGCCCGGCATCCTGCGCGCAGGCGACTTCATCGACCTTCACGGAAATTTCCTTGCCGATGAAATTCTTCAACTGTGCGGCCTGGGCGTCGCTATTGGTGACGAGTTGGAACGTCTCGGGCCCGGTCTCCAGATTGCAGAGGCCGCTCGGCGCCGGCAGCCGGCGCGGCTCGCTGGTGATCTGGTAGGTCGGGGCGCTCTTGCCCTTCTTGCCGCCGCGAACCTTCATGGCGTTGAGTTCCCCCGACAGCACGTCGCCGGCATTGATCGGCTTGCCCGGCTTCGGCGCCGGCTCAGCCTGCTGCGCCCAGGCGGGAGACGCCACCAAGGCCACGGCCATGATGGCCGCAAAGCGGGAGCGTATGGCGAATCGTCGTTTCGTCATGGGTCAGTTCCGTTTGTGTTGGCTAGAACAGCGTCCGCTCCCGCATGGCAGCCGACAGCGTACCTTCGTCGAGGTAATCAAGTTCGCCGCCGACAGGCACGCCATGCGCGAGCCGGGTAACCTTGACGTTGGCGTCCTGCAGCAAGTCCGTGATGTAATGCGCGGTGGTCTGGCCATCGACCGTCGCGTTCAGCGCCAGCACGATCTCGCTGACGTGCGGCTCGTGCGCGCGCGCCACCAGCGCATCGATGGTGAGATCCTGCGGGCCGACGCCGTCCAGCGGTGACAATGTGGCGCCGAGCACGTGATAGCGGCCGTTGGTCGCATTGGCCCGTTCCAGCGCCCAGAGATCGGCGACATCGGCGACCACGACAATGGTCGCGGGATCACGCCGCGGGTCGGTGCACACCGTGCAGGGGTTTGCC
>PNLC01000659.1 GCA_013822885.1 Bradyrhizobium sp. | reverse complement strand
GCTCGATCGACTGCGTCTTGATGTCCCGGCTGAAGAAGCGGAAGCCGTTCTTGCCGTCCTCCTTGGCGAGGTACATCGCCATGTCGGCATTCTTGGTCAGCGTCAGCATGTCGGCGCCGTCGGCCGGATACATCGCGATCCCGATCGACGCCGTGGTATGGCACTCGTGGCCGCTCAGCTGCAGCGGCTGGCTCAGCACGGACAGCAGCTCTCCGGCCACCTGTTCGACCTCGCGCCGTTCGGCAGCCTCCTCCAGAATGACCACGAACTCGTCGCCGCCAAGCCGCGCCACCACGTCGCTCGATCGCAGCGCGCGCCGCAGCCTGCCGCCGATCTCCACCAGCAGCATGTCGCCGGCGTCGTGGCCCAACGAATCGTTGATCACCTTGAACCGGTCGAGATCGATGAACAGCAGCGCGAACCGCCGCTGATAGCGCTCGGCGGCATCGATCGCCCGCCGCAGCATGCCGTTGAACATCTCGCGGTTGGGCAGGTTGGTGAGGCTGTCGTGCGACGCCAGATATTCGATGCGTTCGTCCGCCCTGGTCTTTTCGTCGGCGCGGTCGAAATTCTCCAGCGCAAACGACACGTTGTCGGCGAGGCGCTGCAGCAGTTCGGCGAATTCCGGAATGAACGTGTCCTTCTCGGCGGACATGTAGATCATGACGCCGACAGCTTGGCCGCGAACCAGCAGCGGGAAAGCAGCACCCGACTGGGCGCCATCGGAACGGACAACGGCATGGAAGGCCGCGACACGCTGATCGGCGACATAGTCGTTGGTGATACAGGCGCGCCTGGTTCGAAATGCCGTTCCACTGAGCCCGCGGCCTTCCGGTACGCCCTCACTCACCGACAGCCTGACGTGACGGGTTGTCTCGGCAGCCGGACCAGCCGTCGCGACGATGCGCAGGAGATCGCTGGCCGGATCTGCCAGCGCGACGGTGGTCGAGGTGAACCTGCCACCATTCGCCGCGGCTTCGCACACCAACTCAAACAGCTCGATACGGGACTTGGCCCGCATGATCGCTTCGTTGGTTGCGCTCAGCGAAGCGAACATGCGCGTCAGGCGCTCTTTCTGGATTTCAGTTCGCGCCTTGTCGTCGGCGCGGTCGAAGTTCTCCATCGCGAGCGATACGTTGGCGGTGAGCCGCTCCAGCAATTCGGCGAATTCGGGCGTGAACGTGTGCTTCTCCGAGGAAATGAAGAACATCACGCCCGCCGGCTGGCCCGAGACGATGAGCGGGAACGCCGCACCGGACATCGCGCCGTCGCTGTGGATGAATTTGTGGAACGCCGACCCGCGGCGATCCGCTCGCAGATCATTGGCGATGCAGGTTCGCCGGGCGCGGAAGGCATTGCCGCAGAGCCCGCGCCCTTCCGGGCGATCCGCATTGGTCGAAACCTTTACCCGGCGCATGTTGCTTGCCGTCGGTCCCGCCACCGCCACCGTATCCATGTTGTCGCTGTCGGATCTGGCCAGGATGATACTGGTGGAGTTGAACCGCCCGCCTTTCGCCGCGGCTTCGCATACCAGCTCGAACAGTTCGGCGCGCGACGTTGCGCGGACGATTGCTTCGTTGGTCGTGCTGAGCGCGCCTAGCATCCGCGCGAGCCTTTCCTTTTCGGCGTCGGCTTTCGCCTTCTCGCTGGCGCGTTCAAAATTCTCGAGCGCGAACGAGACGTTCTCCGCAATCCGCGCCATCAGTGCGACGACCTCCTCGTCCTCGGCCCATAATCTGCCGACAAAGAACATCAGCACGCCGACGCTCTGCCCGGACCTGATCAGCGGCACCGCAACGCAGGCGGTAACGCCAGTCTTGCGCGCAGTGTGCTGCCAGGGGTGCCCCTGCGCGGAGTTGAGAATATCGCGGTTGACGCATGGCTTCTGCGTTCGGAACGCGCGACCGCAGACGCCGTTGCCGTAGATGTTGTCGGGGTCGATCGAATGCCGCGCCTGCTTGATCTGCTCGACGACGTCGCCTGTGCCCGCGA
Organism: Bradyrhizobium sp.; assembly: GCA_013822885.1. Taxonomy (GTDB): domain Bacteria; phylum Pseudomonadota; class Alphaproteobacteria; order Rhizobiales; family Xanthobacteraceae; genus Bradyrhizobium. The sequence goes on along the minus strand of PNLC01000659.1, from coordinate 629 downwards.
CCGGCTCCAGCCAGATCGAGTCCGGCTGCGCGAGCAGGACGACCGTGGCCGCCGACTTTCCGTTGTTTACCGCAGCGCTGCAGACGCGCTGATAAAGCTCCTGCTCGGTCTTGGCGCGGAGAATGGCCTCGTTGGTCGCGCTGATGGCGCCGAACATCCGGTTCAGCCGCCGCATCGCGCGCTCGCCGCTCTTTCGCGCAGCCTCATGGTCGAAATTGTCAAGCGCAAACGAAACGTTTGCCGACACGCGCTGCAGCATCGAGACGATCTGGCCATCGATCGATCGCGGTTCCTGCCGCGTGACGACGAGTACGCCGACGCTCTCGCCGTTACAGGTCAGCGGCAGCGCCGCCGCGGCGCCTACCTGGGCGGCTTTTGCGCTCGCACGCCATGCCAGCGAACGCTGGTCGTTCAGGAAATCGTTGCTGACGCAGACTTGCTGGTCGCGAAAAGCCTGCCCGCAAACGCCGGAGCCCTCGGGGGTATCGGCCACGACCGAAATATCGGCGCTGCGCAGGCGAGCCACGTCGTCGCCGCAGCCGGCGGCGAAGCGCAGCAGATTGGTTGCGGGATCGAGCAGGAAGATGGCCGCGGCCAGGAAGTCCCCGCTGGAAAACGCGGCTTCGCAG
>PNLC01000658.1 GCA_013822885.1 Bradyrhizobium sp. | reverse complement strand
ATCGCGGGCGCTCACCGGCGTGGTGGCAGACATAGCCGAGCGGTGGCGGAGGCCAGAGCTGTTGTCAATGGCTGCAGTTAACGAGCTCCCGTGCCCCGGACGCAGTGCGGCACGAAGTGCTGCGCTGCCGAGCCGGGGCCCATTTCGCACCGGAAAGATGGGTCCCGGCTCAGCGTCGCGTCATTTCATGCCGCGCCGCGTCCGGGACACGCGCCGGGTTTTCACGTCAGCGCCGCGCTGGCATAATCGCGCGCCGGGTTTGGGGGATTCATGCTGCAACTGCAATCGGCGTTCGGCGTGCTGGCGCTGCTGGCGATCGCCTGGGCGCTCAGCGAGAACCGCCGCGCGGTGTCGTTGCGACAAGCCGCGGTCGGGCTTGCGGTCACCGTCGTCACCGCGCTGGTGCTGCTCAAGCTGCCGCCGGTGGCAAAGGCGTTCGGCGCCATCAACGACGCCGTCAACACGATCTCGGCGGCGTCGCGCGCAGGTACTTCATTTGTGTTCGGCTACCTCGGCGGCGGCGCGCTCCCATTCGACCTCAAGACCCCGGGCGCGGATTTCATCCTGGCGTTTCAGGCGCTGCCGATCATCCTGGTCATGAGCGTCCTGACGACACTCTTGTTCTACTGGCACGTGCTGCCGCCGGTCGTGCGCGGCATGGCGTGGCTCTTGGAGCGCACGCTCGGCGTCGGCGGCGCGGTGGGCCTGTCCGCGGCGGCAAACATCTTTCTCGGCATGGTCGAGGCGCCCCTGTTCATCCGCCCTTATCTCGCGCAGCTCACCCGCAGCGAGTTGTTCATGGTGATGACCGGCGGCATGGCCGGCATCGCCGGCACCGTGCTGGTGCTCTATGCGACCTTCCTTGCGCCGCTGATCCCGGACGCCGCGGCGCATTTCGTCATTGCGTCCGTGCTCGGCGCGCCGGCGGCGATTCTCGTCAGCCTGATCATGGTGCCGGAAGCATCCGACAAGCGCACCGGCGGCGCGCTGGCGAATACCGATACGCAGACGTCGAGCACCATGGACGCGATCGTCAAGGGCACCACCGCCGGGCTCGAGCTGCTGCTCAATATCATCGCGATGCTGCTGGTGCTGGTGGCGCTGGTCTATCTCGCCAACGCGATCCTCGGGCTGCTGCCCGAGATCGGCGGCACCAGGATTTCGCTGCAGCGTTTGCTGGGCTACCTGATGGCGCCGGTGTGCTGGCTGCTGGGCCTGCCGTGGCCGCAGGCGATCACGGCCGGCAGCCTGATGGGCACCAAGACCGTGCTCAACGAGTTGATTGCCTATGTCGAGCTGTCGAAACTCGGCACGGACGCGCTCGATCCGCGCTCGCGGCTGATCATGCTCTATGCGCTGTGCGGCTTTGCCAACTTCGCCAGCCTCGGCATCATGATCGGCGGCCTCGGCACCATGGCGCCCGACCGGCGCGAGGAGATCAACGCGCTCGGGCTGAAGTCGATCGTATCAGGCACGCTGGCGACGTGTTTGATGGGGGCGGTGGTCGGGGTGTTGACGTAGGGCTCATTCCGTCGTTCCGGGGCGGTGCGTAGCACCGAACCCGGAACCTCGAGATTCTCAGGTGCGCGATTGCGCACCGTAGTTCGCGCTATGCGCGCCCCGGAATGACGGCGGGAGTTACGACGCCAATTCCACCGTCTTGAACTCCGCCGGCAAAATCACCTCCAGCAGTTCGACGTCGTCGGAATAATCCATGATCAGATGCTTGATGCGCGGCGGCTGGGTCCAGGCGCTGCCTTCCTGCATCAGCGTCTCGCCCTGGCCTTCCATGTAGGTCTTCACCCAGCCCTTGAGCACATAGACCATCTGGAATTCGACGTCGTGGTAATGTAGCTTTGAAACTTCCGCCGGGTTGCAGGGCCCCTGCAGGCGGATCACATGCGCCTGCGCCAGGCCGTGGGAAGCTTCCGCGATGCCGAGGTCGCGGTACTTTGCGTAGGTGCGCAGGCCGTCCGCCTTGAAATCCTCTTCGCGGTGATGGCTGACGGCGATGCGCTGCTTCGGCCGCGCCTTCTTGACCGGTTTGGCCTTGGCGGCCGACACCCGTCCCTTGGACTTGATGGTCTTGCGTGCGGAAGATTTGGCGGCGGTCTGGTGGCCCGTCCATTTCTTTTTGACGGCCGTCTTGGCCGCGGCTCTCGATATCGCTTTCTTCTGCTTGGCCATGGATACCTCCCCGATCTTGTTTGATGACGGGAGGGTAACACAGAATGTTTCTTGTAGCGTGAGCAAAGCGACCTGTCCGCCTTAGCTCAACGAGCGAAGTCGGAATCGTGCCCACCACCTTACAAAATCAGCGGCCTTCAATGCAGCCTGAACACGCCGTCGACGGCACGCAGTTCGGCCGGCTTGATCAGCTTGGAATGCGCCACCGTCACGGAGTACAGCGGGCCGTCGAGCTTCTCCTGCCAGAAGGCGAGGAAATCCTTCAGCGCCGGAAATTTCGGAAACAGATCGTAGTTCTGCCAGACATAGGTCTGCAGCAAAGAGGGATGATCCGGCATCCGATACAGAATTTGCGCCGTCGTCAGCCCGTAACCCAGCACCTGCTTCCGGAAATCATCGGAAACAACACCAACCCGCGAGACCATGCCAAACCTCCGTTGCC
>PNLC01000657.1 GCA_013822885.1 Bradyrhizobium sp. | reverse complement strand
GTTTTCGATCGGCCGCGATATCGACCGCGCCGCGCGCGACGTGCAGGCTGCGATCAACGCCTCGCTGGCCGACCTGCCGACCGACCTGCCGTCGCTGCCGCGGTTCCGCAAGGCCAACCCGTCGGCGGCGCCGGTGTTCGTGCTGGCGCTGACGTCAAAGACGCTGACGACGAGTGCGATGTACGACGTTGCCGATACCGTGATCGCGCAACGCATCTCGCAGGTTCCGGGCGTCGGCGAAGTCTTCGTCTCCGGCGCCGACCAGCCTGCGGTGCGGATCGCGCTCAACCCGGTGGCGCTATCGAACGCAGGGATCGCGACCGACGACGTGCGGCTGGCGATCATCAATGCCAACCCGCTGGGGCCGGTCGGGATCTTCAACGGCGGCCGCCAGAGCGAGACGATTTCGACCAACAAGCAGATGCGCACTGCGGCCGAATTCCGCGACATCATCATCAAGAGTTCTGGCGGCAATTTCGTCCGCCTGTCCGACGTCGCTGAGGTCGAGGATTCCGTCCGCAACAGCCGTTCGATCGCCTGGTTCAACAAGCAGCCGGCGGTCCTGATCCAGATCACCAAGCAGGGCGACGCCAACGTGATCGAAACCGTCGACCGGGTGCGGGCGCTGCTGCCGGAGCTGAAGCAGTGGCTGCCAGCCGGCGTCGAGATATCGACGCTGGTCGACCGCACCGGGACCATCCGCGCCAGTGTTCTCGACATGCAGTTCACGCTGCTGGCGACCGCGTTCCTGGTCATGGTGGTGGTGTTCATCTTTCTGCGGCGGCTGACGCCGACGATTGCGGCCGGTGTTTCGGTGCCGCTGGCGCTGGCCGGCACCTGTGCCGGCATGTGGCTCGCCGGCTTCTCGATCGACAATCTGTCGCTGATGGCGCTCGCGATCTCGGTCGGCTTCGTGGTCGACGACGCCATCGTCATGATCGAGAACATGTACCGCAACCTTGAGCGCGGGATGGCGCCTTATCCGGCGGCGGTCGAGGGCGCGAAACAGATCGGCTTTACCGTGCTGTCGATCAGCCTGTCGCTGATCGCGGCCTTCACGCCGCTGATCTTCATGGACGGGATCGTCGGCCGGCTGTTGCGCGAGTTTTCGCTGACGCTGACTTTTGCCATCGTGGTGTCCACCGTGGTGTCGCTGACGCTGACGCCGATGATCTGCGCGCATTACATCAAGGAGGCGACTTCCGACCATGCGACCTGGTTCGATCGCCTGGTCGAGGGCACGCTGTCGCGGATCGTCTCTTTCTACACAAGGACGCTGCGCGTGGTGCTGGGCTTCCCGTTCCTGACGCTGATCGTGTTCTTTGCGACCATTGCCTTGACCGTGGTGCTCTACATCAAGACCCCGAAGGGCTATTTTCCAACGGATGACAGCGGCTTTGTGATCGGCGCGACGCGCGCTTCTCCCGATACTTCGTTCCAGGCGATGCTGGGACTGCAGCAGCAACTGGCCGACATCGTCATGGCCGATCCGGCGGTCGCCAGCATCGGATCTTCCCTCGGCGGGAGCGGCGGTCCGGGCGGCGGCTCCAACCGCGGCACCATGTTCATCAGTTTGAAGCCGCCGGAGGAGCGGGGAGGCATGTCGACGACGCAGGTGATCGATCGCCTGCGCCGGAGCCTCTACCGGGTGCCGGGCATCCGCCTCTTCATGTTCGCGGCGCAGGATATCCGCACCGGCGGACGGCAGAGCGATTCCGATTTTCAGTATACGCTGTCGAGCACCAATCTCGAGCTGTTGCAGAAATGGGCGCCGCTGGTGGCGAAGCGCATGGAGACGGTGGAGGGCATCACCGACGTTTCCAGCGATCGCGATCCCGGCGGGCTGCAATTGTCGCTGGTGATCGACCGCAAGACCGCCTCCAGCCTCGGTGTCCGCGTCCAGGACATCGACAACGCCCTCAACAATGCGTTCGCGCAGCGGCAGATTTCTATCATCTATACCCAGCGCAACCAGTACATGGTGGTGCTCGAGATCGACCCGAAATTCCAGGCCGACCCATCGAACCTGGACCGCATCTTCGTTGCCGGCGCCAATGACGCGCAGGTGCCGCTATCGGCCGTGGTGCGGTATGAACGCGGCCTGTCGCCGCTGGCGGTGTTCCACTCGCAATCGTTCCCTTCGACCACGGTCTCGTTCAACCTTCTGCCCGACGTGCCGCTGGAGGTCGCGACCTCGAACATCCAGCGCGCGGTCGACGAATTGCACATGCCGGAGGGCATCCGCGGTAGCTTCGACGGCAATGCCGGCGATTTCAACAAGACCAGCGGGCGGCAGCCGCTGTTGATCCTTGGCGCTCTGGTCGCGATGTATATCGTGCTCGGCGTGCTCTATGAGAGCCTCGCGCATCCGATCACGATCATCTCGACATTGCCTTCCGCAGGGCTCGGCGCGCTCCTCGCGCTGCAGTTGACCAACACGCCGCTGACGGTGATCGCCTTCGTCGGCATCATTCTTCTGATCGGCATCGTCAAGAAGAACGGCATCATGATGGTGGACTTCGCGCTCGACGCCGAGCGCCACCGCGGCCTGTCGTCGGCGGAAGCGATCTTCGAGGCGTGCAGCGCCCGCTTCCGGCCGATCCTGATGACGACGATGGCGGCGCTGTTTG
>PNLC01000656.1 GCA_013822885.1 Bradyrhizobium sp. | reverse complement strand
GCTTCGAGCGCCTTGTCCAGCGACTTCACGCCGGAAAGCTTTTCAACAAACGACTTGGTGTCTTCGAACGACTTCTTGGCGTAGTCGCCATAGGCGGTCGCGATCGCCTGAACGCCGCTCTGCAGGTTGCTCGCGGAAGCGGCAGCCGATTCGAGTTGCTCTTTGCCGTAGTTCTGAATGTCTTCAACCTTGACCATCATGGAGTCCCTTTTTCCCAGACTGAAAAATGCAATCGATTGCCGGGAGGTCCCGGCTCCCTGACACACCCTTTATATGTGCACTGCACAATTGTGTCAAGATATTTTGTGCGTCGCACAAATTATCTCTTTGGGTAGAAACTACGAGGTGTTAGGCAACGGTTGCTTAATCTTTTGGAAACTCGCTCGGCCTAACCTGATTCCCGGGCCTGCTTGCCTTTCGGCAGGCAACCTGAAAGCTGTTGCTAAACAGCAGCTTAGCTAGAACATCGACCTGATCGGCCGATTGGGCCGCCCAAAATGGCCGGATCGGCACTTCGAGCAGGGAACGTCAGGGGTAGTTGGGCACAATTTTGCCTCACGAGCCGGTGATCAAGATAGAAATTGGGACGGGGAAGTAAATGCTTCGTACAACCTTCGCTTCCTCGCGCGCGTTGCGTATTTGCGCGCTGGGGCTGGTTACCATCACGACAGCGATCCTGATCAGCAGCGAGAGCGCCGAAGCGCGCCGCTCCAAGCATCGCCGCCATCACGTCGTCCGCGAAAGCTACAGCCCGCAGTTCTCTTCGATCATCGTCGACGCCAATTCCGGTTCGGTACTCTCCTCGAACAATCCGGACGGTATCCGGCGCCCGGCGTCGCTGACCAAGATAATGACGCTCTATCTGCTGTTCGAGCGCCTCGAATCCGGCAAGCTGAAGCTCGATAGCGAAATGGACGTGTCGGAGTTCGCATCCCAGCAGGCGCCGACCAAGCTCGGCCTGCGGCCCGGCCAGACGCTCAAGGTCGAGGACGCCATCAAGGGCCTGGTGACTCGCTCCGCCAACGACGCCGCCGTCGTCATCGCCGAGAACATCGCCGGCAGCGAAGCCGATTTCGCCAGGATGATGACGCGCAAGGCGCGCGCGCTTGGCATGAGCAAGACCACCTATCGCAACGCTTCGGGCCTGCCCAACGACGATCAGCTGACTACGGCGCGCGACCAGGCCACGCTCGGCCGCGCGATCCAGGACCGCTTCCCGCGTTACTATCGTTACTTCTCGACCTCCGTGTTCGCCTATCGCGGCCAGTCGATCCGCAACCACAATCGCCTGCTCGGCAATGTGGAAGGCGTCGACGGCATCAAGACCGGCTACACCCGTGCATCCGGGTTCAACCTCGTCACCTCGATGCGCCGCGGCAACCGTCACATCGTCGGCGTGGTGCTCGGCGGCCGCAGCGGCGGTTCGCGCGACTCCATCATGCGCAATCTGCTCGCGGAGAACCTCGACAAGGGTGCGACCAAGCGCACCGTCGCCGCGATCACCGAACGCAACCCGGGCGACGGCGCTGTTGAAGTCGCCGATGCCGAGACCGCTCAGGTCAACGTAGCAGCCGCCGAACCGGCGCCGATGTCCACGGCCCGCTCGATTGCGCCCGCCAAGCCGTCGCTGATGGCTGCGGCGGCTGCAGCCCTGCCCCCGCCTGCCGCGAAGCTCGAACCGCAGGCCAGGCCTGAACCCGCCCCGCTGACCAGCGGCGTCATCCAGACCCAGTCGATGGGAGCGATCCCGGGCTCTGCGGAGCCTATGAAGCCGGTCAAGGTCAAGACGGTCCAGGTCAAGGCAGGGCCAATGAAACTGGCGTCTGCCGGCCCCTCGCAGCCGGCGCCCGCGGTCACCCATGCCATCCCGGCCCGTCCTGAAGTCGCCGAAACGTCCAATGCCGTGGTGGCGAAGGCCGCGGAGACCAACAGGACCGACGTCCCCAAGGTCGCGATGCCGCCGCAGCCCGCCAATCACGGCACCGGACAGGGCATCCTTGGCGTGCTGCCTGCCTCGAGCCTGACGCAGGGCGTCCCGCAGGCAACCCCGCCGCAGGCGTTGGCCTATGCCGACCCGCAGCCGCAGCCTTTGCAACAGCCGGCCGTGCAACCGCAGGCCACGCAACAGAACGGCGCGATCAAGCCGGCCGCCCCGGTCGCAGTCCGCACCGGATGGATCATCCAGGTCGGCGCGCTTGAAAGCGAAGGTGAAGCCAAGCAGCGGATCGACCTTTGCCGGAACAAGGCCAGCAGCCTGCTCAGCAAGGCCGATCCCTTTACCGAGCCGGTCGTCGCCAAGGACAACAAGACGCTCTACCGCGCCCGTTTCGCCGGCCTCGAGCGCGATCAGGCCGAAGCCGTCTGCCGCGCGCTCAAGCGCGCCGATATTTCCTGCATTACCGTTCGCAACTGATCGGTCCTACCGTTCGACTGACAAAGCCGGCGCCACGCGCCGGCTTTGTTGTTTTCAAACCACAGCCGCGAACGCCGTTCACATGTCGGTGGTCAATCGGTCCGACGAAAACTTCTCGTCAAGAAATTGCGGTTAGCTTTCGAGCATGAAGGATCGACCACGCCGGGCAACGGCGGGCGATGACGGGGCTGCAAACAGAGACCGACACGGAAGCAGTT
>PNLC01000655.1 GCA_013822885.1 Bradyrhizobium sp. | reverse complement strand
ATCCCGACACCATCATCGGCAGCTATCCGTTCATGGACGACGACAAGAAGCCGAACACCAACCTCGTCGTCCGCTCGCGCGATCCGGAAAAGCTCGCCGCCGCGATGAATGCGGTGAAGGCGATGCTGGCGGGATTGAATGTTCTGCGGTAGCAGGCCGGCAAGACAGGGCGAACACAGGTGGCAGACAATAATTCCGAACCGAGCGCCGAGGCGCGGGCAGGCCGGCCCTTTCCGGTCTCCTGGGATCAGTTTCACCGGGATTGCCGGGCGCTGACCTGGCGGCTCAACGAGGTCGGGCCGTTTCATGCGATCATCGCGATCACCCGGGGCGGGCTGGTGCCGGCGGCGATCGTCGCGCGCGAACTCGGCATTCGTATCATCGATACCGTCTGCATTGCGAGCTACGACCACACCACCCAGGGCGACCTGCAGGCGCTCAAGGGTGTGTCCGCCGACGTCGCCAGGCTCGGCGGCGGCACCGGCAAGGGACTGCTGATCGTCGACGACCTCGTCGACACCGGCGCCACCGGACGGATGGTGCGCCAGATGCTGCCCGATGCGCATTTCGCCACGGTGTACGCAAAGCCCAAGGGCAAGCCGCTGGTCGATACCTTCATCACCGAAGTGTCGCAGGACACCTGGATCCATTTTCCCTGGGATACCGCGCTGTCGTTCCAGCCGCCGATAAGGCCGTGACGTCGGTCGTGCGATACCCTCCGCCGTCATTGCGAGGAGCGAAGCGACGAAGCAATCCATCTTTCCGCTTGCTGCGCCCTGGATTGCTTCGCTTCGCTCGCAATGACGGCTGAGGGGCCAACCCATGCCCCTGCAAAACCGCGTCACCCCCACCGGCGACATCGTTTCCACCCCACACCGCGGCCTGTTCACCGGCAACCGCGGCATCATCCACGATCCCGCGACCAGGACGCTGTTGAAAAGGCGCTGGTCCTCTCCCGCCTGGATCACCTGCCTCTGCGAGTTTCGGGGTTGGCGCCGGCCGGTGATGGGCCGACGGAGCTGGACTGAACTGTTCTTTCTCGATGAGGCGACCGCGTTCGCCGCCGGCCATCGCCCTTGCTTTTTCTGCCGCCGCGACGACGCCAACCGGTTTCGCGCGGCGTGGGAGGCGGGTAACGACGTGAGTGACATTCGCGCGCGCGAGATCGACGCCGTGCTGCATGGCGAGCGGCTGGAGCGCGGCAGGAAGCGGCTGCATCCGTCGCCGGTGCCGGTGGCGCAATTGCCTGACGGCACGATGGTGCAGTTGGGAGAGGAAAGTTTTTTGATCGTGCAGGGGCGGGCGCTGCAATGGTCGATGGCTGGCTATCGCAAGGCCGATGGCGCACTTGATGACGCGATGCTGCTGACGCCACCGTCAACGCTGCGCGCGCTGAGTGCGGGATATCAGCCCGTGCTGCATCCGAGTGCGTGTAGTTAGCGAAGGTGGTGCCGCTTGCGCGGTCTGCCCTCTCTCCCGCTTGCGGGGGAGGGAACGGACACATCAGCCCAATTTCTGCCGCGCCAGCTTCGCTCCAGCGCCCAACGCCATCAGCTTCGCTTCCGCGATATCCCGCCGCATCGGCGCCATGCCGCAATTCGTCGTTGCGACGATGTTGCTGACAGGCACGAATTTCGACACCGCCTCGATCACCTTCACCACATCCTCGGCGGTTTCGACGGTGTCGCTGGCAACGTCAATCACGCCGGCCTGGATCACCTTGCCGGGCAGCGCCGCGAGCAGATCCAGCGGCACGCGCGAATTGCGGCACTCGATTGCGACCTGCTGGATCGGGCTTTTGGCGATCGCCGGGAAGATATCCTCGTACTGGCGCCACTCGGCGCCCAGCGTCTCTTTCCAGTCGGTATTGGCCTTGATGCCGTAGCCGTAGCAGATGTGCACGGCGGTAGTGCAGGTCAGCCCTTCGGCGGCGCGCTCCAGCGCCTTGATGCCCCAGTCTGAGACCTCGTCCATGAAGACGTTGAAGGCGGGCTCGTCGAACTGGATTACGTCGACGCCGTCGGCCTGCAGCGCCTTGGCCTCGTTGTTGAGCAGTTCGGCGAAGGCGAACGCCATCTTGACCTTGTCGCCGTAATATTTGTCGGCGACGGTGTCGGCGATGGTCATCGGGCCGGGCAGGGTGAATTTCAGCTTGCGGGCGGTGTGGGTGCGGGCGACGCGCGCCTCATCGGCGTGGACGCGGCCCTTGAGCGTCAGCGGCGCGACCACCTGCGGCACCATCGCCTTGTAGCGATCGTTCCGGATGCCCATCTCGACCTTGTGGGCGAAGTCGATGCCGTCGACCTTCTCCAGGAAGCCGTGGACGAAATGTTGCCGCGCCTGCTCGCCCTCGGTGACGATGTCGATACCGGCGTCCTCCTGCAGCTTGATCGCCAGCATGGTGGCGTCGCGCTTGGCGCGGGCGAGTTCGTCGCCTTTTGATTTCCACGGTGCCCACAGCATGTTCGGCTCGGCCAGCCATTCCGGCTTGGGCAGGGAGCCTGCGATCGTGGTTGGAAACAGCATGGGAGCCTCCCGGTTGGTCCTGATTGAGCGCCTCTCTGCCATGTCTTATGATCGAGGTACAGAACAACAAAAGTCGCCATCGCGGGGAATATTCCCGTATGGCAGCTA
>PNLC01000654.1 GCA_013822885.1 Bradyrhizobium sp. | reverse complement strand
GTCACGATCTACACCGGCTGGGACTATTTCCGCGCCGGCATCCATCACCTCATCAAGGAGGATGAGGGATGAAGGTCAAATATTTCGCCTGGGTGCGCGAGCGGGTCGGATTAGCCGAGGAAACCGTCGAGCCGCCGGCGGACGTTCGAACCGTGAACGATCTGATCGGCTGGCTCTCCAGCCGCGGCGAGAGCTACGCCTACGCCTTCGAGAAGCCGAAGGTGATCCGCGCCGCGATCGACCACAGCCACGTCAAGCCGGACGCTGCGATATCCGGCGCCCGCGAGATTGCATTCTTCCCGCCGATGACCGGCGGCTGACCAACCTATGTCCGTCACGGCGACCATTCGCATTCAGGAAGCCGATTTCGACGTCGGGCGGGAAATCGCGGCGCTGAGCAAAGGCCGTACCGATGTCGGCGCGGTCGTCTCCTTCAGCGGCATCTGTCGCGGCGACGACAATGGCGAGGCGATCGCCGCGCTGACGCTCGAGCATTACCCGGGCATGGCGGAAGCTGAAATCGGGCGGCACGCCGACGAGGCGCTGTCGCGCTGGCCGCTGCAGGGCCTCACCGTCATTCACCGCTTCGGCCGCATCGCGCCGGGCGAGAATATCGTGCTGGTCGTGACCGCTTCGTCGCACCGGCAGGCCGCGTTCGAAGCCGCGGAATTCCTGATGGACTACCTCAAGACCAATGCGCCGTTCTGGAAGCGCGAGGAAAGCCGGGAAGGCGCAAGCTGGATCGAAGCGCGCGAGCATGACGATGCCGCCGCTGCACGCTGGACCAAATCCTGATGGCCAAAACCAGCAAGCCTGCAGCGAAGCGCGGTGGTGCCGCATCGAAATTCCCCAAGGTCGGCGCCGGCGAATTGCTGACGCTGCTGGATTTCGTTCGCTATGGCGTGAGCCGCTTCGTCGAGGCCGAACTGGTGTTCGCCCACGGCACCACCGACCCGCTCGCGGAGGCCGCCTTCCTGGTCTGCGAGGCGCTGCATCTTCACCCGGACCAGTTCGAGACCTTTGCGACCGCGCGCGTTACCGCCGCCGAAGGCAAGAAGATGCTCGACCTGTTCGCGCGCCGCGTCACGACGCGAAAACCCGCCGCCTATCTCGTCAACAAGATCTACATGCGCGGCCTGCCCTTCTATGTCGACGAACGCACCATCGTGCCGCGTTCCTTCATCGGAGAATTGCTGGAACTGCATTTCGGCAACCCGGGAATCGATGATTATGACGACGAAGAAAGTTCGCTGATCGGTGATCCGGCGTCGGTAAACCGCGTGCTCGACCTCTGCACCGGCTCCGGCTGCCTCGCCATACTGGCAAGCCTGAATTTTCCGATCGCTGAAATCGACGCCGTCGATATTTCAAAAGATGCGCTTGCGGTTGCCGCGCGCAATGTGAGCGATTACGGGCTGGGCGATCGCGTGACGCTTCACCGCGGCGATCTGTTCAATCCTCTGGGCGACAGGCGTTACGACCTGATCATTTCCAACCCGCCCTATGTCGACGCGGAAGGCATGGCGAGCCTGCCGCGCGAGTGCCGTGCCGAACCCAAGCTCGCATTCGACGGCGGCGTCGACGGAATCGACATCGTCAGGCGCATCCTCGACGAGGCAGCCGCGCACCTGACGCCGCAAGGCGGGTTACTCTGCGAAATCGGCCGCTGCCGCCCGCAACTGGAGGCCGCCTATCCACAACTGCCGCTGCTCTGGCTCGACACCGAGGATTCCGAAGGCGAAGTGTTCTGGATCGCGGCAGCCGATCTCTGATTGGGCGGAAATATCACGGCGCGTCGGCGTTCCCGTTTGGCAGCGAAACTGATATGCTCGCCGCAGCTTAAACGCCCCAGACATCGAAGAGGCCGCCCATGCTGGACAAGAGCCCCCGTCCCAATTCGGTCAACGTGCCGAACGATCTCGCCGCGCACTGGATGCCGTTCACCGCGAACCGGGCGTTCAAGAAGAACCCGCGGCTGCTCGCCGGCGCCAAGGACATGCACTACTTCACTGTCGACGGCCGCAAGATCATCGACGGCGCCTCGGGCATGTGGTGCACCAATGCCGGCCACGGCCGTACCCAGATTTCGTCCGCGATCGCGAAGCAGGCCGAGGCGCTGGACTATGCGCCGCCGTTCCAGTTCGGCATTCCGCAGGCCTTCGAGCTTGCCAGCCGCATCGCCGAACTGGCGCCCGATGGCCTCGACCACGTGTTCTTCTGCAATTCCGGTTCGGAAGCGGCCGATACCGCGCTCAAGATCGCGCTCGCCTATAACCAGATCAACGGCCAAGGCAGCCGCATCCGCCTGCTCGGCCGCGAGCGCGGCTATCATGGCGTCGGTTTTGGCGGAACTTCAGTGGGCGGCATCGTCGGCAACCGCAAGCTGTTCGGCTCGCTGTTGACCGGCGTCGACCACCTGCCCGCGACCTACGATCGCGACAAGCAGGCGTTCAGCAAGGGCGAGCCGGAATTTGGCGCGCATTTCGCCGACGAACTCGAACGCCTCGTCAGTCTGCACGGCGCCAACACCATCGCCGCCGTGATCGTCGAACCGATGGCCGGATCGACCGGCGTGTTGCCGGCGCCGAAGGGCTACCTCAAGCGGCTGCGCGAAATCACCCAGAAGCACGGCATCCT
>PNLC01000653.1 GCA_013822885.1 Bradyrhizobium sp. | reverse complement strand
CGGTCATAAACCCGCACCAACAGGCCGGACATATGACCGAAGCAGACCAACTCGTTCGACACGTCAAAAAGGGCTTGCCAATAGGGGCCGTCCACATATGACGCGGAGGGAGCTACGTACACACCGCCTCGACATTGTTGCCGTCGGGATCGATGAGAAACGCCGCGTAGTAGGTCGGGCTGTAGTCCGCCCGAGGGCCTGCGCCGCCATTGTCGCGGCCGCCGGCTTTCAGGCCTTCGGCGTGAAATTGCTTGATCGCCGCATGATCCTTGGCGCGGAACGCGACATGCGCGGCTGACTTGGCCGATCCGTTGTGCAGATGCAGCCAGAGCGCGGGCGCGTCCCTGGGGCCGAAGCCCGCGCCGGAATCGTCGCGCGAGCACAGCACAAAGCCTAACGGCGCCAGCGCTGCCGTATAGAAGCGCACGCTGGCGTCGAGATTCCCGACGCGTAATCCGATGTGGTCGTACATGGTGTTCTCCAGTGCAAAGCGCGCGATGTCGCGCGGCCTGGAGCAACCCTAGTCAGTTGAAGGCAAGGCGTTCTTGGAAAATCTTGCGGTCGCCCCGCGACGCCTGGCGGAATTTCAGCGGCGAGGCGCCGGCGGCGCGACGGAAGGTGCGCACGAAGTTGGAGAGGTCGGAAAATCCGACGTCGTAGGCGATATCGGTGATCGGGCTGTCGTCATCGGCAAGCCGCCGCGCCGCGTGGCGCAGCCGCGAGCGCAGCAGATATTGGTGCGGGGTGACGCCGAGTACATCCGCAAACAGCCGCAGGAAATGGAACGGGCTGATGCCGGCCTGCGCGGCGGCGTCCTCCAGGCTGATCTGACGATGCGAATGGGCGTCGATCCACAGCGCCGTTTCCACCGCGCGGCGGCGGTCGCGCGCCGCATCCGGGCCCGATTTGCGCGGCTTGCCGGACACCACTTCGACAAAGCGGCTCGCCAGCACCTGGCCGATTTCGTCGAGGCCGATGTCGCTGTTGCCATCTGCTGCCGATTGCGCCAGCTCCCCGAGCACCACCAGTTCCGGCAGCGGCGGCACGGACCCGATCTGCCAGGGCGTCCGGATGTCGCCGAGCGCTTCCACCAGTTCAGGCCCAATGAAGAACGACAGGCACTCGTCGCCGCAGACATGGTCGTGGGTGCAGGTGTATTCGTCGCCGGGATGGCCGACCAGCACCGATCCCGCCACCAGTTCGCTGAACTTGCCGCGGCAGTGCAGGCCAAAACTGCCCTTGCGCACATAGGAGATCGAGTGACAGCGATGCTGCTCCGCGAACGGCCGGTCGCTGGGCCCCGCGCTGCAGCGGAAGTCGGATACGGATATCGATTTGCACTCGATGAGCATGGTCGCGATCATCGCGCAAATCTAGTTATGGCGCCGTGGCGGCGCAACGGGCAGTTCCGGGCACAATTAAGGACGTGCGCGGGAAGGGCGAGTAGACGCTTGGCGGATGGCGCGGGGTCGGCTAATCATGGGGTGCGATTGCGGGCGTAGTTCAATGGTAGAACGGCAGCTTCCCAAGCTGCATACGAGGGTTCGATTCCCTTCGCCCGCTCCAAGCTTCCAGTGCATCTGCATCTCATGAATACCGTCCAATCCGGCTTCTGACGGGTTTGAGCCGACTCCGTTCCGCCATGCACGTGCATTTCATAACAGCGATCGGTGCACGTTTGCGATGCGCATTGCCTCGCGCCCATGCAGACCCGGACAGGCATCGGTCGACGCTGTTCGGCGTCCTGTGCGTAAACGCAAGCGTGATTGAGTCGAGTGATGTAGTTCGCATTTCAGCCCGGGCGTTGTGGCAGGATACTACCGCAAGGACAGTTGAGTGACTTCCTTGATGGTAAGCCGGTGCGACGACGTATGTGCGCCGAGAGCTTCGTTCGCTGCACCGGCAGGATTTTGGACTGCGTCTCGCACGAACCCGAAAGCAACAGTGTTGTCCAAAAGGATGGACGCTCAGAAAACGGGCTCCCAATTTCTCGGGAATATGGCCTCCTTAGTTGCCGGGAAGTTCGTGTGATTCGCGAATTGATGTCAGTCCACAATGGAGGCTGCCATGAAAGCGTTCGATCGCGTGCTGGCGACGTTCGGCATTCTTCTCTTGATGTGCTTTAGTGCGGGCGCGCACGATTCATCGATGCCGCACCACGAGTGGTTCAACAAGCAGGAGATGAATCCCGCAGCTCAACGCCGGCTCGGTGTTCCCTGGAAGTCGTGTTGCGACAACGGCGATGTGTTCAAGACCCGCTTCAGGGTGGGTGAGGATCGCTCGGACCAGTGGCAATACCTGAGGGATGGACAGTGGAAGACCATCCCGCCTGACATCATCAAGGAAGAGGATACGCCGGACCATGCGCCTGTGCTGTTCATCAACAGGCACACGGGAATGGAACTCTGCTTCTTCGTGCCGAAGGGTGGGTTGTGACGCTTTGGGTCCGTCGCCAGTTCGATCCGGCGACTGGGGCGCAACAGCTCTATCTTTCACGAGCGATCACGCGTAGGGTCGCTCCGTCGCAAGACGATGGCGCTGAACCTTAGAGTGGACTGCGGGCAGACCCGGGGGCAGTACCCGGCGCCTCCACCTTAGCAGCTTGAGCTTAAAGGTCTCATTTCGGTGAGATCGATTC
>PNLC01000652.1 GCA_013822885.1 Bradyrhizobium sp. | reverse complement strand
CCGCGCCGATCAGCGTGCCGCCGGCGCGCGCAAAGAAATTGTCGTTCTGCGCGATGTAGCTCTGCAGGAAGCCCCAGGTGATGACCTGGAGCGCGGGCCAGTAGATCAACTCCAGCAGCCGCGGCCAGGACGACATCAGGAGATACCAGTAGCGCAGCACCATCGCATTGATGCGGCGCATGGAGAGACCCTGATGCGCCGCGGTCTTGGAGATGCTCATGGCGCCGTCTCCCGGGCCCGCCCGCGCGCGACGTCGAGAAACACTTCTTCCAGCGTCGACCGGTTATAGCGCACCAGTATCTGCTCCGGGCTGTCATCGTCCTCGATGCGGCCCCGCTTCATGATGATGACGCGGTCGCACAGCCGTTCCACTTCCAGCATGTTGTGCGATGCCAGCAGGATGGTGGCATCATGGGCCTTGCGGTAGTCCGCAAGATGCTGCCGTACCCAGTCGGCCGTATCGGGATCGAGGGAAGCCGTCGGCTCGTCGAGCAGCAACAGCTCCGGCTGGTTGATCAGCGCCTTCGCCAGCGCGACGCGGGTCTTTTGGCCGGCCGAGAGTTTTCCGTTGGCGCGGTCGAGGAACTCCTTCAGATCGAGATCGACGGCGAGCTGTTCGATGCGCTCGCGCAAATTCTCCACCGCGTAGAGCTTTCCGAAAATGGTGAGGTTCTGCCGCACCGTGAGCCGCATCGGCATGTCGACATAGGGGCTTTCGAAATTCATCCGGCCGAGCACATCGGCGCTTCGCTCCGGCATCCGATGGCCGAGCACCTGGACGCGGCCGGAAGTCGGCAGCACCAGCCCCATGATCATGGCGATCGTCGTGGTCTTGCCGGCGCCGTTGCCGCCGAGCAGGCCGGTAATACTGCCCCGCCTGATCCGGAACGAGACATCGTCGACGGCGCGGGTGGTCTTGTACTGCTTGATCAGATGCGCAACGTCGATCGCGGCCTGATCGGCCGCGGGAGACTGGGTCGGCGTTGCCTCGCTGTCGTCCATTTGGGCCGTTCATTGAGCCATTGCGGCGGTCAGCGCAAGAACCTCGTCATGGCCGGGCTTGACGCAGAAAATCTCCACCAATTGTCCGTAGCGGCTAAACTGCAGATATGACCGACGTTGCAGCCTCCGATTTCCGCCATCCCAGTCGCTATGTCCGTCTCGACACGATCCTGCGGCTGCGCTGGCTGGCGGCGCTGGGCCAGCTCACGGCTATCTTCGTCGTTGCGCGGGGGCTGGAATTCGACGTTGCCGTCATTCCCTGCGTCGCCATCGTCGGCGTATCCGCACTGCTCAATCTCGCGCTGCAGATCGCCTTCAACCCGATGCAGCGGCTGGACCCGGTCTATGCGGCGGGCCTGCTCGCGCTCAACATCGTCGAGCTCGCCGCACTCCTGTTCCTCACGGGCGGCCTGCAGAACCCGTTCTCGTTCCTGTTTCTTGCCCCGGTTTTGATCTCGGCGACGGTGCTGCCGATCCGGATGACGGTCGCGATCGGCCTGCTCGCGGTCGCCTGCGCCTCGGCGCTGGTGTTCTTCCATCTGCCGCTGCCGTGGGACAGTGACGACCCGCTGGTGCTGCCGCCGATCTACCTGTTCGGTGTCTGGCTCTCGATCGTGCTCGCGATCGGCGTCACCAGTCTCTATGCGTTCCAGGCCACCGAGGAGGCGCGCAAGCTTTCCGATGCGCTGGCTGCGACCGAGCTGGTGCTGACGCGCGAGCAGCATCTGACCCAGATCGACGGCCTTGCCGCCGCCGCCGCGCACGAGCTCGGCACACCGCTGTCGACGATCTTCCTTATTTCGCGTGAGCTGGAGAAAACGGTCGACGGTAACGAGCAACTCGCCGCCGACCTCAAGACGCTGCGCGAGCAGGCGCAACGTTGCCGCGACATCCTGGCCAAGATCACCCAGCTCTCCGCCTCCGGCGCGCCGTTCGACCGCATGCCGCTGTCGACGCTGATCGAGGAAACGGTGGCGCCACATCGCGATTTTGGCGTCGAGATCAAGGTGCGGCTTGCTGTCGCAGCCACGCGCGAACCGGCGGCCGCACGGAACCCCGCAATCCTTTACGGCGTCGGCAACATCCTCGAAAACGCCGTCGATTTCGCCCGGACGACGGTGGAGGTTAACGCGTGGTGGAATGCGGATACCGTCGAAATCGTCATCTCCGACGACGGGCCCGGCATCGCACCCCACATCCTCCGGCGTATCGGCGAGCCTTATTTGTCGCGGCGGCGCGGCACGGATGAAGCCCACAGCGCGCGCGCCGGGCTCGGGCTTGGCGTCTTCATCGCCCGAACCCTGCTGGAGCGAACCGGCGCCAAGGTTTCGTTTACCAACCGCACCTTTCCCGATCACGGCGCCGTGGTGCAGATCGTTTGGCCCCGGGTCCGTTTCGAAGGCGAGGAAAACATCGCCCTGCCAGCGCATTAGAAGGTTCCCGGACACGGGGGAAAGCGGCCATCGACTTTAGGCGGCTTGGCAGAGCCATGCTACAACGCCATATCCTATGTATCCGCAACCAGGGGATACCCGACCTTGAACGCCATCACCGAACTGAACGATCACGCCGACCGCTCGCTCCTGATCGTCGAGGATGACAAGCCGTTTCTGGAGCGCCTGTCGCGCGCGATGGAAA
>PNLC01000651.1 GCA_013822885.1 Bradyrhizobium sp. | reverse complement strand
GGGGTCGATCCCGGCGAGGATACCTGGGAGGCCGCCAAGCGCGAGCTTTACGAGGAAACCAGCGTCCGCTCGGTGGAGAAGCTCGGCGAAGTCGCGGACTGGCTGATCTACGACATTCCGCGCACCGTGGCCGGCCGCACCTGGAAGGGCCGTTATCGCGGGCAGCGCCAGAAGTGGTACGCCGTGCGCTTCACCGGCAAGGATGCCGAGATCAACGTCGCGAGCCCGGGCGGCGGCCACAAGGCCGAATTCATCGGCTGGCGCTGGGAGCCGATGAAGAATCTCCCGAACCTGATCGTCCCGTTCAAGCGGCCGGTCTATGAGCGCGTGGTGAAGGAATTCTCCAGCCTCGCGGGCGCCTAAGGTGGCAGTCCATTCCTCCCCTTGGTCATTCCGGGGCGCGAAGCGAACCCGGAATCTCGAGATTCTCAGGTGCGCAATTGCGCGCCGTAGTTCGGCGCTTCGCGCCGCCCCGGAATGACAGCAGCGATGTCAGAGAAACCCTATCGTCCCAATGTCGGGATCGCGCTGTTCAATAGCTCGGGTCGGGTGCTGATCGGCCGCCGCTTCCGCGACGACGGGCCGGAGATCATCCTTCCCGGTCTCGAATGGCAGATGCCGCAAGGCGGCATCGATGCCAATGAGAATCCGCGCGATGCCGTGATGCGCGAACTGTGGGAGGAGACCGGGGCGGTCAGCGCCGAGCATCTCGGCGAAACCGACTGGATGAGTTACGAGTTTCCGCCCTATGACGGACCGCCTGACCATCGGCTGGCGAAGTTTCGTGGCCAGCGGCAGAAATGGTTCGCGCTGCGCTTCACCGGCCTCGACGAAGAGATCGACCCGCTGACGCCGCGCAACGGACAACCGGCCGAGTTCGACGCCTGGCGCTGGGAGCGGCTCGACCGGGTGGCTGATCTTGTGGTGCCGTTCCGCCGCGAGGTGTACCGGACCGTGGCGCAGCAGTTTGTGGCGTTCGCCCGCTAGACCGCACAGGCTTTCGGGAACTTTGAACAGGCACTTGAGGGCGCATCGCTGCCAATATCTTCGGCCAACCGAGTTCCCCGGAAGCACCGGATACCTCCGGGGTGTTCAGCGTTGCCGAACCTTTTCCATTGGCCGCCGACAGACTAACGGAACCCCCGTTGAAATAATCCGAGTTGCACGATGCTGTGCCTCACATGATGGAAGTGATCGTAGCCAAGCGCCGCCGGAGTTGGGAGTGGCGCCTGCAGGACCAGAATGGCAAGACGATCATGAGCGGGCGCGAGCGAACCCGTCCGGCTGCCCGCTATCAGGGTTACCGGAGCCTGTTCATGCTGCTGGCCATCGGCCGAAGGTCCACGGTCGTCGGGAGTCCTGCGATTTCCCCAACACCAGATGGACCGAATTCAAGCGCTGGCAGGCCGTCGTTTAGTTCGGTCCGACCGAAAACGGGCCTATCGCAATAAGCTGGCAATTGCTGTCGCGCCTGGAGCAGTCGGCGAGCGCGGCACTGACCGCGGCCTGTTCGGTCGCCGCCTTCAATCCCAGTCCCGGCCGGCCGGTCGTTCCGACCGCAACAGCGTTCCAGCCGCTCTGTGCGTCCGCAAGCCGCGGCGCGACGTCCTCGCGCGCGTCGGCCGATATCGTCGTGTTACCGGCAGCCCTGAAGAAACCGGTCACCTTCAGCGTCGCCGGGATCGGAACCACGAAACTCTCATGCCGCCAGAAGTTCCCCGGCGCAACCATCGCGGTTCCGGGCAACGCCCGGAAAGCGCAACGCGAGCGAGAATGCTCGCCGCAAAAAATTCAGCGCCCGTCAACCTGGTGACGAGCGCTGATGTCAACAGCAGCCTTCACGGGCCCCCGCGGGCTTAGTGCATGGCCGTCGAGCTAAGTTCGTGCTGGATGCTCTTGAAGTGATCGAGCCGCGCGATAGCGCTATCTAGTTCGACGCCTTCCTTCTCGGAGAGCTTTTCCTGCATCTGGGCGATGGCGTCGGCGAACTGTGCGCGATCGAGATCCTCGACCGACGTGGCGACGTCGGCGAGCACCGTGAGACCCTTGTCCGACATTTCGGCAATGCCACCGAGCACGATGACTCTTTGACGCTCCCCACCAGCGATGATGGTGAGGATGCCGGGACGAATCGCCGCGACGACCGGGGCGTGCCCGGCCAGCACGCCGAAATCGCCTTCCACGCCAGGGATATCAACTTGATCGACCTCGCCGGAGAAGGCGAGCTTTTCAGGCGAAACCAGATCGAATTGGAAGGTGGCCATGATCTTTCCGTGCTTTCAGCTGTCACCCGCGGGCTTGACCCGCGGGCCCATCAAGAGAAATTTTCTTCGCGATGGATTGCCGGGTCAAGCCCGGCAATGACGGAGTAATTTAAGCCGCTTCAGCCGCGAGCTTCTTGCCCTTCTCGACGGCTTCTTCGATCGTGCCGACCATATAGAAGGCAGATTCCGGCAAGTGATCGTACTTGCCTTCGCAGATCGCACGGAAGCCCTTGATGGTATCGGCGAGATCGACGAACTTGCCGGGCGAGCCGGTGAAGATTTCGGCGACGTGGAACGGCTGCGACAGGAAGCGCTCGATCTTGCGCGCGCGCGCCACCGCGATCTTGTCCTCTTCCGACAACTCGTCCATGCCGAGGA
>PNLC01000650.1 GCA_013822885.1 Bradyrhizobium sp. | reverse complement strand
GGTCGCGCTCGGTCATGTCGACGACGGTTTCCATCGGCGCGGTGAGTTCGTAGACGTAGCTGACCTCGGTGAAATAGCGCTTCGCGGTGCCGCCCATCGCTTCCGGCGCGACGCGGTCGAGCAGGATCAGGCCGAAGTCGGAGTCTTCGCGACGCGTCGCTGCGCTGGTGTTGAACTCCTCCCAGCGGAAATGAAAGACTTCATCAGGCGCCTCGCCCGTGACTTCCCAGTTCGCGACGATGTGGGGGTGCTTGCCGACCAGTGACAGGCCCTCGTCGGAATGCGATGCCAGCTCGAAAAACAGCAGCGAAAGCGACTGCGCGGCGCGCGCGCTGACGGAGATATCCGGGCCGTTCACCACGATGCGATCGGCGTGCGGGATCGCGCGCGATTCGAACAGCCCCTTGAGCTTGACGCCCTGCCACTGGCTCTCGCTGAGCAGCGTCACAACATTCGACATTGCGTGGATGCGGCCGATCAGCAGCTCGCGCGAGACGTCGACGTCGGAGCCGTGGCGCAGCGTCCGCGTCACGATCGACTGGATCACGGCCAGGATGTTCTTGACCCGATGGTTGAGCTCGTCGATGACAGCCGTCAGCCGCCGCTCGAAGCCGATCCTGACTTGGATTTCGCGGCTGAGCCGCAAATTGTTGTAGGCGACGTAGCCGAACAGGCCGCAGATGATGCCGGTGAGCGCCAGACCGATCGCGCCGACGATGAGAGCCGTCTGCTGCGCCCGCTGCACGGCGTTGTTCTTGGCGTAATAGGCGAGCGACCAGTCGCGGCCGCCGAAGGTCACCGTCCGCACCACCGACGGCGCCGGGTCGCCTTCCTTGAGCGCGCGCAGGGTGATGGCGCCCTGATCGCTGGCGACGTATTCGTCGTTGGCATCGTCGGGGTCCTTCAGCACCACCGAAAACAGCGAGCGGTCGTCATTCGTCAGCATCAATGCCGCGAGCTCATAGGAAAACGCGACGAAGCCGGCGGGATCGCTGGTGCCTTCCACCAGGATGGGGGACGCGAGAACGATGCCGATCGGCCCGTTCTGCCGCAACAGCGGGATCGGGTCGGAGGCGACGGGCTTGCCGGTCGATGCGGCCTTCGTCAGCATCGGCCCGACGACCGAATGCTTGTCGTAGGCGCGGCCGGGAAAGCCTAACGTATCGGGGCTGCGCGGCTCGACGTCCATCAGCACGTCAATCGGCCGCTCGATCGCCTTGAGGTCCAGCGGCTGGTCGTCGAAATCGCGAATCGTGGGATTGGTGAAACCGGCGCTCTTCAGCTCCGCTTGCGCCACCGGCAGGTCGGCGGGCTTGAGCCGAGCGATCCAGTAGGCGATCACGAAATCGGTCTTGAAAGCATAGATGGCCGAGCGCAGCGGCTCCAGCATGTTGGCCTTCACCACCGACGGCGCCCGAAACAGTCCAGAGGCGACACGGGCCAGCAACTCACGCTCGGTCAGCCGGTCCTGCACCAGGCTGGCATGAACGTCGATGGCACGCGAAAGTGCGATGCCGTCGATCGCCAGTTCCTGCTCGTGGACGCGATAGGCCGCGAGACCGGAGAGCAGCACTCCGATCAGCGCGATGAAACCGATGATGAAGCCCAGCCGAACCACTCGTTTACTCGGAAATGACGTGTTGGCGAAGACGGAAAGGGGGCACTTCTAGTTCTGCCGGTGCAGAGGCAATGGCAACAACGCAAGGGCCGACCGGGGCGAATATGAATGAGCGATCATCGGCACGCAACTGAGAGGTTGGCAGTGAACAACGAGGCGACCGCCGTTAACGGTGATGGCCGGTCAGAGGTTGTCAATCGGAAATTTCCGATTTTGTTCCAGCGAAAGGCTGATCCTGAGGCGCCACCGCACAGGACATGAAAATTAACATTAACGCGCGGCTTGCGCAGACCCGGCCTTGGCCGCCGGCCGCAACCCACCCTTGCTTTCAATGAAGCTGATGATGCGATCGAGCCCCTCGCTCTTCTTCAGATTGGTCATCACGAACGGCCGCTCGCCCCGCATCCGCCGCGCGTCGGTGTCCATCTTCTCGAGCGACGCACCGACATGCGGCGCAAGGTCGATCTTGTTGATAACCAGGAGGTCGGAACGCGTGATGCCGGGCCCGCCCTTGGACGGGATTTTGTCGCCGGCGGCGACGTCGATCACGTAGATCGTGAGATCGGCGAGTTCGGGCGAAAACGTCGCGGCGAGGTTGTCGCCGCCGGATTCGATCAGCACCAGATCGAGATCAGGAAATTTCGCGCGCATGTCGGCGACCGCTGCGAGGTTCATCGAGGCGTCCTCGCGGATCGCCGTATGCGGACAGCCGCCAGTCTCGACGCCGGCGATGCGGTCAGGCGTCAGCGAACCCGAGCGCACCAGAAACTCTGCATCCCACTTGGTGTAGATGTCGTTGGTGATCGCGGCGATGTCGTAGCACTCCCGCATCGCCTTGCAGAGCAGATCCATCAGCGCGGTTTTTCCGGAGCCGACAGGACCGCCGATGCCTATCCGCAACGGACCGTGAGATTTAGACATGTGCCGGACTCTCTCTGTTGATAGGGGTAGGGAAGGCTTTTGGCCTCCCCTCCCTCCGAACCGTACGGGCGGTTTTCCCGCATACGGCTCTCCAGTCGCTGGTTTCCTCA
>PNLC01000649.1 GCA_013822885.1 Bradyrhizobium sp. | reverse complement strand
AGCGGTCCCGCGCGCGACATCGAAGCCGGATCATCGGGGCTGGCCGCGCCGTCTACGCTCGGAGCGGGTTCGACACTGGGCGCGGGAACGCTGATTGCATTTGCGACCGCGCCGGGAAAGGTCGCGCTCGACGGCGAAGGCGCCAACAGCCCGTTCTCGGCGGCACTGACGCGCCACATCGGAACGCCTGGGCTGGAGGTGCAGCAGATGCTGACGCGCGTCCGCGCGGAGGTCGTCGCCGCGACCAAGGGCAAGCAGGTGCCGTGGTCGAATTCGTCGCTGCTGGGAGAGGTTTATCTGGCCGAGAAATGAGGGCAAGTTTGCAGACCGTCATTCCGGGGCGATGCGAAGCATCGAACCCGGAATCTCGAGATTCTCAGGTGCGCAATTGCGCACCGTAGTTCGATGCTTCGCATCGCCCCGGAATGACAGCCCAACTACTTCCCCCAAACCTCCTCAGCAACTTCCACCGCGAGCCGCAGCTTCGCCCACTGCTCCTCCTCGGACAGGATGTTGCCCTCCTCGGTCGAGGCAAAGCCGCATTGCGGCGAGACTGCGAGTTGGTCGAGCGGCGCGAATTTGGCGGCCTCCTCGAGGCGGCGCTTGATGTCGTCCTTCTTCTCCAGCTCGCCAAATTTCGAGGTGATGACGCCGACCACCACGACCTTGTCGCCCTTCGGCAAATACCGCAGCGGCTCGAAACCGCCGGCGCGATCGGAATCGTATTCGAGGAAGTAGCCGTCGTAGTTGGTGCCGGCCAACATGGTCTCGGCCACCGGCTCGTAGCCGCCGGACGAAATCCAGGTCGAGCGGAAATTGCCGCGGCAGACATGCGTGGTGACCACCATGTCGGCCGGCCGCTCCGCCAGCGCGTAGTTGATGATGCGCGCGTAAATCTGCTGCAAGCCGTCGGGATTGTCACCGCGCTCGCGTGCCTTCTGCAATTCCTCCTGCGAGCAGAGATACGCCCACACGGTATCGTCGAACTGCAAATAGCGGCAGCCGGCGTCGTAGAACGCCTTCACCGCCTTGCGATAGGTCTTGCCGAGATCGGCATAGAACTCCTCGAGATCCGGATAGACCTCCTTCGAGATCGCCTTGCGGCCGCCGCGGAAGTGCAGCACGGCGGGCGACGGGATCGTCATCTTGGCCGTGACATGCGCCCTGTCGGCATGCTTCTTCAGGAAGCGGAAATGATCAAGCATCGGGTGATCGTCGGGAAAGTCGAGCTTGCCGATCACGCGGACGGCATCGTGCCTCGTCTCCACGCCGGCGAACTGGATGCCTGTTTCAGGGTGGAACAGTTCGCAGCCGGTGAGCCTGGCGAGAAAGTCGAAATGCCACCACGATCGGCGGAATTCGCCGTCGGTCGCGAGTTTCAGGCCGACCGAAGCCTGCTTGTGCACGACCTTCTCGATCTCCATGTCCTCGGCCTTGCGCAGGTCCTCGGCCGTGATCTCGCCCTTCTCGAGCCTGGCGCGCGCCTCCTTGATGCGCGGTGGCCGCAACAAGCTGCCGACCTCGTCGGCGCGGAACGGAGCTTTGGTTCTCTGCATGGCTTCAACTCCCAATCAATCCAGATGCCCGGAAATCCTAGTGTGCGGCGGCGCCGGAAACGCCGAGATAGCGTTCGAGCACCGCGGGATCGGCCTTCAGCGCGCTACTCGCCGCATCGTGCACGATCGCGCCGCGTTCCAATATCACAACACGATCGGCCAACCCCAGAATCTTTTGCGCATTCTGCTCGACGATGATCGAGCAGATGCCACCGGAGCGGGTGATGGCGCCCAGCGCCCTTAACAGTTCCTCAACGATAATCGGCGCCAGCCCCTCGGTCGGCTCGTCCAGCAGCAGAACCTTGGGATTAAGAGTCAGCGCACGGCCGATCGCCAGCATCTGCTGCTCGCCGCCGGAGAGCTGATTGCCGAAATTGCTGCGGCGCTCCTTCAGCCGCGGAAACATCTGGTAGACCGTTTCGACGGTCCAGGGGCCGGGCTGGGCCACCGCCGTCATGTTCTCCTCCACCGTCAGCGAACGGAAGATGTTGCGCTCCTGCGGCACCCAGCCGATCCCCGCCCGCGCCCGCTGGTCCGGGCGCATGGCCGTGATGTCCTGTCCGCCGAGCGCGATCGTTCCGCCAAAACGGCGGGTGATGCCGACGATGGAATTGATCAGCGTCGTCTTGCCAGTGCCGTTGCGCCCGAGCAGCGCCAACACCTGGCCTTCGCCCAGGGTCAGCGACATCGAAGGCAGCACAACCGCTTCGCCGTAGCCGGCGCGCAGGCTGTCGATGGCAAGGAGATCAACCATGGGCGGCCTCGCCGAGATAGACCGCCTTGACTTTCGGATCCCGCGCGACTTCGCCCGGCGGCCCCTCCACCAGCATCGCACCGTTGACGAGCACGGAAATGCGGTCGGCGAACGAAAACACCAGGTCCATATCGTGCTCGATCAACAACACCGTGACGTCGCGCGGCAGCGCCGCGACCGCCGCCAGAATATCGTGGCGCTCGCTCTCGGGCACGCCGGCGGCGGGCTCGTCGAGCAGCAGCACGCGCGGCCTGGTCGCAATCGCGACAGCGATCTCGAGCAGGCGCTGCTTGCCGTAGGGAAGCGTCGCGGTCAGTTCGTTCATCACGTCGAGCAGACGAAAG
>PNLC01000648.1 GCA_013822885.1 Bradyrhizobium sp. | reverse complement strand
ATGCGATTGCGGGCCGTCGGTACGGATCGGCTGGCCCTTGCCCTGCCGAAGCCGCAAATGATCGATGATCCAGGGGCCGAACAGGAACACGAACAGCGCGCCCGTCACCATCGCGCCGCCGGTGCGGAAGGTGATGTAGCGAAACACGTTGAAGGCGCCGCGGAAGATACCCAAACCGGGAACGGTGTTGGAAAGCTCGATCAGCCAGTAAAACATTCAGCAGGCCCTATCACGCGGCTTGGTTGCGCCGTCTTCGCGGGAGGCGCTCCGGGAGCGTGAACGCTCCGGGAAAGCCTTGATAATCGTTTTCATCCTCAAACCAAGCGAATCTTGGTCATCGACGGGGGATTGACGAATCGCCGTGCGAAAACAACGGGTCGGCAGCTTCGCCAGTTTACGCCTTTGCCTGCAGGGCGGCCAGCAGCCTTGGCACAAACTTGTTGACCCAGAACATCTTTTTGCTGCCCTTGACCACCACGACGTCCCCATCCCTCAGCAAGGCGGCGACTTCCCGGGGATCGAGCGTGACCGGGTCTTCGTGCCAGCCCAGTGCCCGCCCCGCCGGCACGAGGTCGTAGAGATGGCGCATCAGCGGACCGACGCAGTAGACGCCATCGATACCAGGCAGGTCGCCGGCGAGTTTGGTGTGATAGGCGGGCGCGTCAGTGCCCAGTTCCAGCATGTCGCCGAGAATGGCGATGCGCCGGCCGGCTTTCACCGGCCGCGCCTTCAGGCTGCCGAGCGCGGCCACCATGCTGGCCGGATTGCCGTTGAAGCTGTCGTCGATCACGGTGACGCCGCAGGCCGTCTGCTCGACGCCGCGTCCCGTCATGATGCCGACCTGAGCAAGTACCTCTGCCAGCGCCGCGACATCGAGACCCGCTGCATGTATCGAGGCCAGCGCCGCCAATGCGTTCTGCAGCCGGTGCGGCGCGCCCGGCGTCAGGCCGAACGCGACCTGCTTGCCGTTCACATCGGCCTCGACGTCCCAGCTTTCGCCCTGGGGAGAATGCTTTACCTCCCGCACCTCGGCCCCCTCACCGAAGCGGATGATCTTGCCGTTCCATTCCGGCGCCTGGACGTCCGTCGGCAAGACAAGCACGCCGTCCTGCTGCAGCCCCTGCGCGATGCTTATTTTCTCGCGCCGGATCGCTTCCAGGCTGCCGAGCTTTTCCAGATGCACCGGCTGCACGTTGACCACCAGCGCGACCGTCGGCTTCGTCAGTTCACTCAGCCGCGCGATTTCGCCCGTCTGGTTCATGCCCATTTCGACGACCCACACGCTCGCGTCGGGGCTGGCATTGCACAGCGTCAGCGGCACGCCCCAGAAATTGTTGAAGCTAGAGGGGCTCGCATAGGCATCAGGATACGCGGCGAGGAATTCCTTGGTGCTGGTCTTGCCGGCGCTGCCGGTCAGGCCGATCACCGGGCCATCGAAGCGCGCGCGGGCCGCGCGCGCAAGCCGCCACAGCCCGTCGATCAGCGTGTCCTTTATGACGAGTTGGGGAACGCCGACGCCTGCAATGTGATGCGGGACGATCATCGCCACCGCGCCGGCGGCCTGCGCCTTGTCGGCAAACTCCCAGCCGTCGCGCGCACTGGCGAAACTGGAGATGAAGCCGCCGCTCGGCGTGCCGCTCAGCGCCACGAAAAGACACCCCGGCTTCACCAGGCGGCTGTCCTGCGTGACAAAATCGATCGGCGTATCGGGGTACTCTCCCGCAATCCCCAGCGCGCGCGCGACTTCGGCAATCGTCCACAACGGCACAGCGCTCATGCCACCCTCGCTGCCAGCGCGACCGCGACCGCCTCGTGATCGCTGAACGGCAGAACCTTGTCGCCGATGATCTGCCCGGTCTCGTGCCCCTTGCCGGCGATCAGCAGCACGTCGCCCGGCTGCAGCGCCGATACGCCTGCGCGTATCGCCTCGGCGCGATCGGCAATGCCCGTTGCGTTCTTCGCCGCGGCGAGAATTGCGGCGCGGATGCTCTCGGGATTCTCGCTGCGCGGATTGTCGTCGGTGACGATGACGTGGTCGGCATTTTCGGCCGCGATGGCGCCCATCAACGGCCGCTTGCCGGCGTCGCGGTCGCCGCCGGCGCCAAAGATCACGATGAGCTTGCGTTTGGCGTAAGGCCGCAGCGCCTGCAGCGCCTTCGCCAGCGCATCCGGCTTGTGCGCGTAGTCGACAAAGATCGGCGCGCCGTTGTGTTCGCCGACCTGTTCCAGCCGGCCCTTGGCGCCTTCGAGATGTTCGAGCGCGGCGAAGACGGCGTCGGGCTCGCTGCCGGTGCCGATCGCGAGCCCCGCAGCAACCAGCGCGTTTTCGATCTGGAATTCGCCGACCAGCGGCAGCTTGACCGTGTAATGCCGCCCGCGGGTTGCCAACTCAAGATTCTGCGCAAAGCCTTCGACACCGACGCCGACCAGCCGGATGCCTTCTCCGTCCGCATCCGCGTCGCGGCCGACGGCCATGATCCGCAAGCCCCGCGCCTGTGCCGCCTCGATCACCTGCGCGGAGCAATCATGATCGGCCGAGATCACAGCCGCGCCGCCGGGCGCGACGAGATCGCGGAACAGCCGCAGCTTGGCGGCGAGGTAGTGCGCGACATCAGGGTGGTAATCCATGTGGTCGCGCGAAAGGTTGGTGAAGCCGCCGGCGGCGA
>PNLC01000647.1 GCA_013822885.1 Bradyrhizobium sp. | reverse complement strand
TGCGCTCACCGCCGAGCATATCAAGAAGCAGGACATCATCATCACGACTGCGCTGATTCCGGGCCGCCCGGCACCGCTGCTCGTCACCTCGGCGATGGTGAAGTCGATGAAGCCCGGCTCGGTGCTGATCGATCTCGCGATCGAGCGCGGCGGCAATGTCGAAGGCGCCAGGCCCGGCGAGGTGGTCGATACCGATGGTGTCAAGATCGTCGGCTATACCAACGTCGCCGGTCGCGTGGCGCAATCGGCATCGAGCCTCTATGCTCGCAATTTGTTCAACTTTATCGAGACCATGTTCGACAAGTCCAACAAGGCGCTCGCGGTCAATTGGGATGACGAACTGGTGAAGGCCACCGCGCTGACCAAAGACGGCGCCGTCATCCACCCGAATTTCCAGCCGAAGACCTGAGGAGAGAAGTCATGGAGCATGTTGCCCAAGCCGTGAATCCCTTCGTGTTCCAGCTCTCGATTTTCGTGCTCGCGGTCTTCGTCGGCTACTTCGTGGTCTGGTCGGTGACCCCTGCGCTGCATACGCCGCTGATGTCGGTGACCAACGCGATCTCCTCGGTGATCGTGGTCGGCGCGCTGCTCGCGGTCGGCGTTCCCATGATCTCCAGCGGCAGCGGTTGGGCGCGGGGCTTCGGTTTCATCGCGCTGATCTTCGCCTGTGTGAATATCTTCGGCGGCTTCCTTGTCACCCAGCGCATGCTGGCGATGTACAAGAAGAAGGCGAAGTGAAATGACGAGCGAGCGGCGTGCACCTCGTGGTGACGAAGACAATGGGGACCTGAGATGAACGCCAATCTGGCTGCACTGCTGTACCTCGTGGCGGGCGTGCTCTTCATCCTGTCGCTGCGCGGGCTGTCCAGTCCCGCGACGTCACGCCAGGGCAATTTGTTCGGCATGATCGGCATGGCGATCGCGATCGCCACCACGCTCGCGAGCCATCCGCCGGCGGATGGGCTTGCATGGCTGCTGGTCGTGCTGGGCATCGCCATCGGCGGCGGCATCGGCGCCGTGATCGCACGCCGGGTTCCGATGACCTCGATGCCGGAACTGGTCGCGGCCTTCCACTCGCTGGTCGGCATGGCGGCGGTGCTGGTCGCCGCCGGCGCGTTCTATGCGCCCGAGGCCTTCGGCATCGGCACGCCCGGTCATATCCACGCCGCGAGCCTTGTCGAAATGTCGCTCGGCGTCGCCATCGGCGCGCTGACCTTCACCGGCTCGGTGATCGCGTTTCTGAAGCTGTCGGCGCGCATGAGCGGCGCACCGATCATTCTGCCGTTCCGTCACGTCATCAACATCGCGCTCGCGCTGGCGCTGGTGTTCTTCATCTTCGGCCTGGTCCACTCCGGCAGCGCGCTCGATTTCTGGCTCATCACCATCATCGCGCTGGTGCTCGGCGTGCTCATGATCATCCCGATCGGCGGCGCCGACATGCCGGTCGTGATCTCGATGCTGAATTCCTATTCCGGCTGGGCTGCGGCGGGCATCGGCTTCACGCTCGGCAATTCGGCGCTGATCATCACCGGTGCGCTGGTCGGCTCCTCCGGTGCGATCCTGTCCTACATCATGTGCCACGCGATGAACCGCTCCTTCATCTCGGTCATTCTCGGCGGGTTCGGCGGCGAGACCGCGGCCGCGGGTGGCGGCACCGGCGAGCAGAAGCCGGCCAAGCTCGGCTCGGCCGACGATGCCGCCTTCATCATGAAGAACGCTTCCAAGGTCATCATCGTGCCGGGCTATGGCATGGCGGTGGCGCAGGCCCAGCACGCGCTGCGCGAGATGGGCGACCTGTTGAAGAAGGAAGGCGTTGAGGTGAAGTACGCGATCCACCCGGTCGCCGGCCGCATGCCCGGCCACATGAACGTGCTGCTCGCGGAAGCCAACGTGCCTTATGACGAGGTGTTCGAACTCGAGGACATCAACTCCGAATTCGCGCAGGCCGATATCGCCTTCGTGATCGGTGCCAACGATGTCACCAACCCGGCGGCGGAGGAAGACAAGACCTCACCGATCTACGGCATGCCGGTGCTCCAGGTCTGGAAGGCCGGCACCGTGATGTTCATCAAGCGCTCGCTGGCATCGGGTTATGCCGGCATCGACAATCCGCTGTTCTACCGCGACAACACCATGATGCTGCTCGGTGACGCCAAGAAAGTCACCGAGAGCATCGTCAAGGGAATGTAGCCGGCCCGCGGAAAATCATGACCGCGCTGAAATGGCTCCTGATTGTCGTCTCGGCCGGTTATGCTTGCGGCCTCGTTGTGCTGTTCTTCGCGCAACGTTCGTTGCTGTTTCCGATTCCGACCGCCGAACGCACAACGCCGCAAGCTGCCGGCTTTCCGGAAGCGCAGGAGCATATCCTGACCACGGCGGATGGTGAAAAAGTCATCGTCTGGCATGTCCCGGCCAGGCCCGGCCATCCCGTCGTCCTGTACTTCCACGGCAACGGCGATTTCCTTGCCGGCTTCTTCGGTCGCTTCCACGACGTCATCGCCGACGGGACCGGGGTCGTCGTGTTGTCCTATCGCGGCTATGCGGGTTCGAGCGGGCGGCCGAGCGAGCGGGGATTGCTGCTGGATGCCGCCGCGGCCTATGCCTTCACGACGGCGCGATACAGTGCGGACAGCATCGTCGTCTGGGGCTTTTCGCTCGGTACCGGCGTC
>PNLC01000646.1 GCA_013822885.1 Bradyrhizobium sp. | reverse complement strand
ATGACGAAGACCACCGCCGTGCAGTTCGCGCGCGATCATGTCCGCGTCAATTGCATCCTGCCGGGCCTGATGAAGACGCCGATGGTCGCGCATTCCGCAGGGCTCGCGGCGAGCTACTCGGCCGGTGATGTCGAAGCGATGTGGCGGGCGCGCGACGCGCAGGTGCCGATGGGCCACATGGGCGACGCCTGGGACGTCGCCAACGCGGCGCTGTTCCTGGCGTCCGACGAATCCCGCTATGTCACGGGAATCGAACTGGTGGTCGACGGCGGGATCACGGTGAAGACGGGTTAGTGTTGTCATTCCCAGTGCGCGCAATTTGCTCGCGCCCCGGAATGACGGAGCCACGTTCAGCTATTGCGCCATCGCCAATATGCCGCCCGCGAAGGAATGCCAGAGCGGCGAGACGCTGACCGGCCAGTTCAGGATCTTGACGGCGATCAGCGCGATGCCGCCATAGACATAGACCGGATGAGGCCGGCCGTGCGTGCGCCAGTCGAACACCATGGCGACCACGAGCAGCAGATAGGCGACGAAGGCCGGCGGGATCGTGACCGGCACCGGCGGCGGGCCGAGCGGTCCGGGAGGCGCCAGGAATGTGAGAAACCAGCGCGCGACCGCGGCGTCGAGCACCGAGATGCCGGCCAGCAGCATCAGTCGCTTGTGGATTTCCGGACGGCGAATATTCGCGATCGCCAGCGCAAACACGACTGCGAAGAACAGAATTCCGCTGAGCGGGACGATCGCAAACGCGATCCCGTCATCGGTCATTCCCGCCGCAGCGGAGCGCTTCATCGCGTGCACCGCTACCAGGAAGCCGAAGATCGTCATCGCCGTTGCGAGCGAGATGCCGATCATCCCGAGCGCCCGGTGCCGTGCGACTTTGCCTGATGCGGCGAGCCAGGTCTGGAACGCGAAATAAAGCGACCAGGCAAAGAACAATAGTCCGTGAATATGAACGACCGGCGAGGCCGAGAACGAGCGGTGGGCGAGCGGCACCCAATAGGTCGGCGCAAAGCCGATAAAGGCGACGGCCGTGCAGGCCAGCGCCATGTAGAAATAGAAGTAGCCGGTTGAGGATTGCGCGAAAGCGCGCGGCGGATGGTAGTCGGTTAATGTGGTCATGGTTGTTGTGTCTGGAAGACCTGCGAAAGGTTCATGAATAATTTTCCGGCCGTCATATTCGTTCGCGTGCACCAGGTTGCGTTTTCGCGCGGGTCACGTTTTGGCCTGAATCTATCCTCCGCATAAGTGAGGAAAGTCACAGGCTGCCGTTGTCGGAAAAGCAGCGCGCTTGCTAGGATCATTGGCAATCAGCGCTTTCCCCGGATCAATCGATGCAAGGCTTATCCAATATCCGCAAACTGGCCGCGGCATTCCTGCTATGGATCGGGTTTGCGCATGATGCGTCGGCGACCCAGGCGGAGCCTGCCAAGGATTTGCGGATTGATCCCGCGCTCTGCCTTGCCGCGGCGCTCGCGCGTGAAGACGACAAGACGCTGAATGTCTGCGGCGCGCTGATCGACAACGCCAAGACCGAAAAGCCCGACCGCATCAAGGCGCTGATTGCGCGCGCGACCGTCTATGAGCGCATGGACATGATCGACCGCGCCATCACCGACTATGACAGCGTACTTCGCCTCGATCCGACGCTCGCCGATATCCATAACGCGCGCGGCGAGCTCTGGCGCAAGAAGGGCGAGCTGCCGAAGGCGGTGGCCGATTTCGCCGCGGCCATCAAGCTGAACCCGGATCACTTTGCGGCCAGAGCCAACCATCGCTCGCTCGCGCTGGAGCTCGAGCGGTTGGGGGCGCTGAAGGCGGTGGCGGGCAAGCCGAGCTTCAATTGCGCGACCGCCCGGCGCAAGGTCGAGAAGGCGATCTGCGCCGATCCCGCGCTCGCCGATCTCGACCGGGAAGTCCACGGCTCATATGTCCGGGCAACCCGTGAATCGAAGAGTCCGCGCCAGGCGCGCACCCTGCGGCGCGAGCAGGAGGAGTTCATTGCCCGCCGCAATGCTGCGTTCGGCCGGCCGGGCTACGATCTGCAGAAGGCGATGCGCCAGCGGCTGAAGCAGATCAACGGGGTCGATGGTTACTAGCGCCGCTATCTGTTCCGGCTTGATCTGGCGCAACTTCCCGTGACAATGCCCGGAATAAATGCTTGCCAGCCGTCATGGCCGGGCTCTCCCGGCAGCAACGGCGCAGCGCGCGACCGGGAGAGACGCCATGAACATCCACGGGAAAAGCCGGTACCACGAGGTCCATGCCCGCTCGCTGGCCGACCCCGAGGGTTTTTGGGCCGAGGCGGCGTGCGAGATCGACTGGATCGAGCCGGCCAAAAAGATCTTCGATCCCTCGATGGGGGCGTACGGCCGCTGGTTTGCCGGTGCGGTGGTCAACACCTGCTACAACGCGCTCGATCGCCACGTCGCGGGCGGACGCGCCGATCAAGTCGCGCTGATCCACGATTCGCCGCTCACCAACTCGGTCTCGAAATTCACCTATGCCGAGATGCTCAAGGAGGTGCAGACGCTCGCCGCGATAATGCAGGACTTCGGCGTTGCGAAGGGCGACCGCGTCATCCTCTATATGCCGCTGGTGCCGGAAGCGGTATTTGCGATGCTGGCCTGCGCACGCATCGGTGCGGTGCATTCGGTGGTGTTCGG
>PNLC01000645.1 GCA_013822885.1 Bradyrhizobium sp. | reverse complement strand
CTGGTTACCCAGTAACGTAGCGTTTTCAAGCGAAGTGGAATCCGGTTCGCATGAAGAAAACGCGTCAAGGATAAGAGCGCCATGAGCTTCACGACTGCAGGTTATCAGTTGTTTCCGGTTTTGCCGGAACTGGTGCTGGCCGTAGGCGCCATGGTGCTGCTGATGCTCGGCGCCTTTCGCGAAGGAGAGGGGACGACCAGGCTCATCACCGGTCTCTCGGTGGCACTGCTGGTCCTCACCGCCGTGCTGGAATTGACGTTGCCGGCCGGCAAGCTCACGACCTTCGGCGGCAGCTTCATCGTCGATGATTTTGCCCGCTTCCTGAAGATTCTCGCCATCATCGGCTCAGCTGCGACGCTGATCCTCTCGGTCGAGTTCCTGTCCGATCCGTCGCGGCGCATTTTCGAGTATCCGCTCCTGGTGCTGCTCTCCACGCTCGGCATGATGGTGCTGATTTCGGCCGGCGACCTGATCATGCTCTATCTCGGGCTCGAGCTGATGTCGCTCGCGCTCTACGTGGTCGCCGCTTCCAACCGCGACAACGCCAAGTCGACCGAGGCGGGGCTGAAGTATTTCGTGCTCGGCGCGCTGTCCTCGGGCATGCTGCTCTACGGCGCCTCGCTGATCTACGGCTTTACCGGCACGGTCGAATTTGCCGGCATCGCTGCCGCGGTGAAGACCGGCAGCACAGGCATCGTCTTTGGCCTCGTGTTCCTGCTGGCCGGGCTCTGCTTCAAGGTCTCGGCGGTGCCGTTCCACATGTGGACGCCGGATGTCTATGAAGGCGCGCCGACGCCGGTCACGGCCTTCTTCGCGTCCGCGCCGAAGGTGGCCGCGCTTGCGGTGTTCACGCGCGTGACGCTCACGGCATTCCCCGGCATCGTTCCGCAATGGCAGCAGATCGTCGTGTTCGTCGCGATCGCCTCGATGGCGCTGGGATCGTTTGCCGCGATCGGGCAGAAGAACATCAAGCGCCTGATGGCCTATTCGTCGATCGGCCATATGGGATTTGCGCTGGTCGGCCTTGCCGCCGGCACGGTCGAGGGCGCGCAGGGCGTGCTGATCTATATCTCGATCTATGTCGCGATGACGCTGGGGTCTTTCGCCGTGATCCTGTCGATGAAGCGC
Source organism: Bradyrhizobium sp. (assembly GCA_013822885.1). Classification (GTDB taxonomy): domain Bacteria; phylum Pseudomonadota; class Alphaproteobacteria; order Rhizobiales; family Xanthobacteraceae; genus Bradyrhizobium. Next base: position 1,545 of record PNLC01000645.1, on the reverse strand, counting down.
AACGGCCAGCCGATGGAGCAGATCAGCGATTTCGCAGGGCTCTCGCGAACCAATCCGCTGCTGGCCTTTGTGTTCGCGATGCTGCTGTTCTCGCTGGCCGGTATCCCGCCGCTCGCAGGCTTCTTTGCCAAATGGTACGTGTTCGTGGCTGCGATCAAGTCCGGCCTGTTCACGCTGGCCGTGATCGGCGTGCTCACCAGCGTGGTGGGCGCGTTCTACTATCTCACCATCATCAAGGTGATGTATTTCGACGAGCCGGCCGGCGAGATCGAACCGATGCGCCTCGAACTGCGCACCGTGCTGGCGGTTGCTGGTATCTTCAACATCTTCTTCTTCGTCTATCCGGGGCCGCTGGTCAGCGTCGCCTCGGCTGCGGCGAAGTCGTTGTTCTAGATGGCTCTCGCGCTCGGTCCACGGGCCACCGCGGCGGGTCACCGCCTCATTGCCTTTGACCAGGCCGGTTCGACCAATGGTGAAGCAATGGCTGCCGCGCGCCAGGGCGAACGCGGTCCGACCTGGTTCGTGACGACGGAACAGACGGCGGGGCGGGGACGCCGGAAGCGCGCCTGGATCGCACCGCGCGGCAATCTCGCCAGCAGCGTCCTCGAGGTCATGGATGTTTCTCCCGCCGTTGCGGCGACCATGGGCTTCGCCTTTGGCCTGGCGCACGAAACCGCCCTGCAGCGTGTCAGCTTGGAGGCCAACCTGCGGTTGGCCGGATCGGATCAATTGCAATATCTCCTTAAATGGCCAAACGACATCCTGGTCCGCGGGCAGAAGCTCTGCGGTTTGCTGGTGGAGGCTGAGGCGATGCCCGACGGCGGCCTAGCCGTGGTGGCGGGGATCGGCACCAACGTCATCGCCGCGCCCGAGGGGACGCCGACGCCGGCCACTTCGCTGGCAACGCTCGGTGTCAATGTTGGCGCGGAGGAACTGTTCGCCGTGTTGTCGGATGCCTGGATCGAATTCCGCGGCATCTGGGACCATGGCCGCGGCTTTGCCGAGATCCGAAAGCTGTGGCTGGAGCGCGCCTTCGGCCTCGGCGAACGGGTGGCGATCCAGACCGGAAACGCGACCCTCGAAGGCACGTTCGACACCATCGATGAAACCGGCTGTCTGATCATCTGCACCGCGGATGGCAAGCGCGCCGCCGTCACCGCGGGCGAAGTCTATTTCGGCAACGCAGCTTCAGTGGGAGCTGCCTGATGGCGCGGCCGGATGAACTGACCTTTGCGCCGCTCGGCGGCGTCGGCGAGATCGGCATGAACCTGTCGATCTACGGGCTCGGCAACCGCCACCAGCGGTCGTGGCTTGCAGTCGATCTCGGCGTCTCCTTCGGTGACGAGGAGCACCTGCCGGGCATCGACCTGATCATGCCGGACATCCGCTTCCTGGAGAAGGAGCGCAAGAACCTGATGGGCCTCGTGCTGACGCACGCCCATGAGGACCATTTCGGCGCCATCATAGACCTCTGGCCGAAGCTGCAGTGCCCGGTCTACGCCACCAAGTTCAGCGCGGCGCTGTTCGAGGCCAAATGCGCCGCCG
>PNLC01000644.1 GCA_013822885.1 Bradyrhizobium sp. | reverse complement strand
TCGCCGTGGGGCTTTGCCAGATGCAGCGCGACCCCGTCGATGAAGCCGCGCACCAGCGCTTGCCGGCCGGCCCAGAGCAGCTTCGGCCCGACGTCGAGATCCCGCGCCAGCACGAGCGCGCGGCGCTCGCGGGCGAACAGATGGCGCGCGAGCGGATAGGACCACACCGGCACCTGATCCAGCCGGCGCAGCACCGCGTCGACCTCGCCGGTATCCTGGCGGAAACGGCCGCGTTCGACGGTCGAGAACACATCGCGCTTCAACAGCACGCCTTCGCTCCAGCGCGCCGACAGAATGGCGGCATCGTCCTTGGGCAGGCTCATGATGTTACGCCGCGGCCGCTACACGAAGATGATCGGCGATCCAGCGATCGAGATCGGTTAGCGCCCGAGCGCTGAGTGCCTGCTTTTTGGCGACCGTCTTCTCGTTGCCGCGCAGCCTCGTGCCGTCGGGCTTCTTGGTAGGCACGCTTGCAAGCGGCGGGAACAGGCCGAAATTGATGTTCATCGGCTGGAACGAGCGCGTTCCGGCCTCGATGGTCTCGATATGGCCGCCGGTGATGTGGCCGATCAGCGACCCCAGCGCCGTGGTGACAGGCGGCGGCTCGAGCGCCTGTCCCCGCGCGTTTGCTGCGGCATAGAGACCAGAGATCAGGCCGATGCTGGCGGACTCCACATAACCCTCGCAGCCGGTCATCTGGCCGGCAAAGCGCAGCCGCGGCTGTGCGCGCAAGCGCAACTGCCTATCCAGCAGCTTCGGCGAGTTGAGGAAGGTGTTACGATGCAGGCCACCAAGGCGGGCAAACTCGGCCTTCTCGAGCCCGGGAATGGTGCGGAATACGCGCTGCTGCGCGCCGTAGTTCAGCTTGGTCTGGAAGCCGACCATGTTGTAGAGCGTGCCGAGCTTGTTGTCCTGGCGCAGTTGAACGATCGCGTAGGCCTTGACGGTCGGGTTGTGGGGATTGGTCAGCCCGACCGGTTTCATCGGGCCGTGCCGCAGGGTTTCCGGACCGCGCTCGGCCATCACTTCGACCGGCAGGCAGCCGTCGAAATAGGGCGTGTTGGTCTCCCAGTCCTTGAAGTCGACCTTCTCGCCGGCCAACAGTGCGGCGACGAAGCCGTCGTATTGCTCTTTCGTCATCGGGCAGTTGATGTAGTCGGCGCCGGTGCCGCCGGGCCCCATCTTGTTGTAGCGCGACTGAAACCACGCGACCGACATGTCGATGGAATCCTTGTGCACGATCGGCGCGATCGCATCGAAGAACGCCAGCGCGTTCTCGTCGGTCAGTTCGCGGATGGCGTCGGCCAGCGGCGCCGAGGTGAGGGGGCCGGTTGCGACGATGACGTTGCCCCATTCGGCCGGCGGCAGGCCGGCGATCTCGCTTCTCGCGATTTCGATCAGCGGATGGTCGTGCAGCGCCTTGGTGACGGCTGCGGAAAACCCGTCGCGGTCGACCGCCAGCGCCCCGCCGGCGGGCACCTGATTGGCGTCGGCGGCCCGCATGATCAGCGAGCCCAGCCGGCGCATCTCGGCGTGCAGCAGGCCTACGGCATTGTTGGCGGCGTCGTCCGAGCGGAAGGAATTCGAGCAGACGAGTTCGGCAAGGCCTTCCGTGCGGTGCGCCTCGGTCATCCGGACCGGGCGCATCTCGTGCAGGACGACGCGAACGCCGGCATTGGCGATCTGCCAGGCCGCTTCCGACCCGGCAAGGCCGCCGCCAACCACGTGGACGGTATCAGTCTGAGGAGTGCTGGAAATCATGCGCGCAGGGTTAGCGCGTTTTCGCGCAACGCGCACCTGCCATGGCACTTTAGAGCGACGCAATGATCTCGAATTTGATCAGTGCGTGGATACAGGTTCACTTAGACGCGCCGAACACCTTCGGCAGTAACGACGACGCCCGCAGCGAGGCGGGCGTTATCCGTTCGAAAGGCGGCTGATCCGGGATCAGCCGTTATAGGCTCCGCTGGCAACGCGCGGAATGTCCGAACGATCGAGGCCGATATCGGCCAGCTCGCGATCGCTAAGCTGGGACAGTTCGCTGACATTGCGCTGATAATCCCGGAAAGCCTGGATCATGCGGATGAGCGATAGAAGCATGGTAGTCTCCTTGAAGTTTCGATTCAGCCTTTGGAGGCGGCTTCATCGTTGAAATGAATATAGCTTGTATTTTGCAGTGCAGAAGTTCCAATGCTGCGATGCAGCTAGACGTCCACTGCATAGCTATAGTAAGGGCCGCTTAACATTTCGGCATGGCCGTTCAATCGGCCGGCAGGCGAACCCTAACGCCGCCATGGCTAGGTCCGTAAAGCCCTTAAAATGCAAGACTACTGCGGTCGCGACGTAAGCTTACCAACCGGCTAAAATGGTCGTGGAGACGGCCGGAAAGCTCGTCGCCTCCGACTAAAAGGTGCTCAAAAAGGTCAAGTTTTGGAATTTTGTTATGCGCTCAAGGCATGTGAATCACAACAAATTTATGAATTATGAATCATTCTTTTAAATGGTGCGATTCTGCTCGGGCTTGGGTAGGAGGTCGTTTGGCTTGCAAAGGGCCGATCGACCTTCTGATTTCCCTTTGCGTTCCAGAGCTCAGGGAGCGCGCGAAAGCTGCGTGGCGAAATAGCCGATCGTCCTGGCGTAGACCTCGCTCTTGTTCCATTCCTTGATCACCGCGAAG
>PNLC01000643.1 GCA_013822885.1 Bradyrhizobium sp. | reverse complement strand
CATTCTCCGAGCCGTTTCCAAATCGCGCCGCAGCGCTCGCCGCCGCACGGCGCGCCGCTGCAGAGCAGCGGGTGCCGGGCCGCACCGAGATGATCGAATACGAGACCTCGGACGGCCGCTGGCATTCGGAGACCGCCGCAGGCAATGACCGGCCGGAAACCGAAGTGGAGGGCTAGTCCGGTGATTGTGCAACAGCCGGTGATCGGCAATTCCATGTGGCGCCATCATTGCGGGATGATAATCTGATCCAGATGCACGGAGGCGTCCCTTGACCGATTTTTCCGCCAGCGACCTCGCCACGATCTACCCTGCTCCCGCGCCGCGCGTGATCGCCAAGGCGCGTCCGGAGATCGACGTTCACGCCAGGAAATTCATCGGTATGTCGCCGTTCTGCGTGCTGGCCACCTCAGGCTCGGACGGCAGCGTCGATGCATCGCCCCGGGGCGGCAATCCCGGCTTCATCCATGTCGCCGGTCCAAACCTGCTGTTGATGCCGGATCGTTCCGGCAACAATCGCATCGACAGCTTTCGCAACATCGTCGAGGGCTCGGGCTTCGTGCACCTGATCTTTTTCGTTCCCGGAATCGACGAAACCCTCCGCGTCGGCGGCAAGGGCAAGCTCACGGTGGATTCGGAGCTGATGGCGTCGATGGTGGAGTTCGGCAAGCCACCGCGCGCGGTGCTGCGCATCGACGTCACCGAAGTCTATTTCCACTGCGGCAAGGCGCTGATGCGCTCGAAACTCTGGGCGGGCGATACCAAGGTCGAGCGCGCGGTGATGCCGAGCATCGGCGAGATGATCCACGACCAGACCGGCCTCGGCGAGCGTGAGAGCCAGGAGGTCGTCTACGAGCGCTACAAGACGCAGTTGTGATGAAAAACCCTCCCCTGGAGGGGGGAGGATAAGAACGTCAGTCCCCGCTCTCGAGCCCACCTACGTGCTTCTGGGTGTAGAGTTCAAGCCCGATACGCCCGATCAGGTCGAGCTGGGTTTCGAGGAAGTCGATGTGGTGTTCCTCGTCCTTCATCAGCTTCTCGAACAGGTCGCGCGACACGTAGTCCTTGACGCTGTGGCAATGCGTTGCGGCCTCCTGATAGAGCGTGCGCGCGGCGATCTCGGAGGCGAGGTCGCATTCGATGATTTCCTTGACGTTCTGGCCGATGCGCAGGGGATCGAGCACCTGCATGTTGGGAAAGCCGTCGAGGAACAGGATCCGGTCGGTGAACTTGTCGGCGTGCTCCATCTCCTCGATGGATTCCTTGCGCCAGACCTTGGCCATTTCCAGAAGGCCCCAATTGTTGAGCAGCCGGTAATGCAGCCAGTACTGGTTGATCGCCGTCAGCTCGCTGCGCAGGCCCTTGTTGAGATAATCGATGACTTTGGGATCGCCCTGCATGGTTGCACTCCGGTTTTTCAGGCCAAAGGCGGCCCGCAACTGTATTTAGAATGCTTCTAAATCAGTTTGCAGCCCAGAGCAACCTCGCCGCAAGAAAAGCGGTGGGAACTGGCGAATTTAGCGGATCTTCAGCAGGCTGCGAGCGCGAACGTGTGGGTAACGTCCTGGGCGGGCTCGTCTTTTGCCGCATGACGGCTGTGCGGACAGCCCGAGCAGCATTCCTTGGCGCAAGCGCCAAGGGCTTCATCGATGATGGTCTTGATGGTACGCGCGCATCGGCCGCACTCGGCGCTGCAGCCAAGGCAACCATAAATCTGCTTTGCATTTCGCGGCAGGTCCGAAGCTGCACTCACAGCATTACGGACATCGTGGTCGCTCAGGACGTTGCAGGAACAGACGATCATGAAACCGGTAGTGCCCTTGGGTGATGCGCCCTCATCGATATTTAACTGCGCGCCGAGATGCAAAAGGAAATGCTGTATTTTGTAGCAATTCCAAACTGATGTGCGACACATTCTGGAATGAATCTAAAAAGTGCGGGTTGCGGCAGATCAAAATACCGGCGATCTGCTCGCAGATTTTCACAATTAACCACCGTTGCCGCCGGCCCAAAATCGCTCGTCGCCAAATGAGGCGCGCCCGTTCATTGATCGTTTAACCGAAGTATGGAACTTTGCCGGGACAGACTGCTTCGATGCTGTCCTTTTGCTCGACGAGAAAGGTTAAGGCCATGAGGAAGACATTGATGGCGCTCGGCGCCGCCGCCGCGTTGGCCATTTCGGCCGTGGCTATGCCCGCGCCCGCCCATGCGCAGCGCGGCGTAGCGGCAGGAGTTGCGGCAGGATTGATCGGCGGCGCCATCGTCGGCGGCGCGATCGCCTCGCAGAACCGCGACTATTACGGCCCGGGTTATTATGGCCCCGGTTATGGATATGGCGGTCCGGCCTATGTGGTCGATCCCGGTTACGGACCTGAATGCATCTGGCAGAGGCAGCGCTTCTGGGACGGCTATGGCTGGCGGGTCCGCAGCGTCAGGGTCTGCGACTAGCTTTTGTTTGACGGGTTTTCCTGGCGCGAACCGGCATCCACCCCCGGATCAAGTCCGAGGGCATGCTTCGCTCGAAAACGCTATCGCTGTTCACCTTCATTAAATCGAATCCAACACCCCGGAAAACCACTGGTTTTACGGGGTGTTGAACGGTTTGTGGCCCGAAAAAACCGCTTTTTTCAGCCATTCAAAAGGGACGTTTACTTTCGATTGACCCTTGTGCGCTCTTTTGGCGAG
>PNLC01000642.1 GCA_013822885.1 Bradyrhizobium sp. | reverse complement strand
CGGCCGATCTTCTGCTGCGGGTCCTCGATCATCTCGCTCCACTGGCTGATCCAGCCGACGGTGCGGGCGACCGCGAACAGCACGGTGAACATCGAGGTCGGAAAGCCCATCGCCTTCAGCGTGATGCCCGAATAGAAGTCGACGTTCGGATAGAGCTTGCGATCGATGAAGTACTGGTCGCTCAGCGCGATCTTCTCGAGTTCCAGCGCCACCTTCAGCATCGGATCGTCGCCATGGCCGGTCTCGGCCAGGACGGCGTGACACATCTTCTGCATGATCTTGGCGCGCGGATCGTAATTTTTGTAGACGCGGTGGCCAAAGCCCATCAGGCGGACTTCCGAGTTCTTGTCCTTCACCTTGGCGATGAATTCCGGAATCTTGTCGACCGAACCGATGTCGGCGAGCATCGCGAGCGCGGCTTCGTTGGCGCCGCCATGCGCGGGGCCCCAGAGGCAGGCGATGCCGGCGGCGATGCAGGCGAACGGGTTGGCGCCGGAAGAGCCGGCGATACGCACCGTCGAGGTCGAGGCGTTCTGCTCGTGGTCGGCATGCAGGATGAAGATCTTGTCGAGCGCGTCAGCGAGCACCGGATTGATCTTGTAATCCTCGCAAGGCACCGCGAAGCACATATGCAGGAAGTTCTCGGCAAACGAGAGCGAGTTCTTCGGGTACATGAAGGGCTGGCCGATGGTGTATTTGAAGGCCATCGCGGCCAGCGTCGGGACCTTCGCGATCATGCGCATCGAGGCGATCATGCGCTGCTTCGGATCGTTGATGTCGGTCGAGTCATGATAGAACGCAGCGAGCGCGCCGACGGCGGCGACCATGATGGCCATCGGATGGGCGTCGCGGCGGAAGCCCTGGAAGAAGCGCGCCATCTGCTCGTGAACCATGGTGTGGTGGATCACGCGGTGGTCGAAGTCTTTCTTCTGCGCCGGGGTCGGAAGCTCCCCGTACAGCAGCAGATAGCAGGTTTCCAGGAAATCGCCCTTTTCGGCGAGCTGCTCGATCGGGTAGCCGCGGTATTCCAGCACGCCCGCGTCGCCATCGATATAGGTGATCTTCGACTGGCAGCTGCCGGTCGAGGTGAAGCCGGGATCGTAGGTAAACATCCCGGCCTGCGCGTAGAGCTTGGCGATGTCGATGACATCGGGCCCTACCGTGCCGCTGAGGATCGGGAAATCGTAGGTGTTGTTGCCTACGGTGAGCGTTGCAGTCTTGTTGCTGGATTTTGCGTCCATCGCGTGGTCCCCGATGAAATCGTTGCGAAAACCGCGCCTGACCCTGGTGCCATTTTTTGAGGCAGAAACAAGGGAGGCCGGCTTGTCTAGAAGGCGGCTTCAGATGCGTAGCTTATTGCCATGTGCACTGCAAGACGGCCGGAAACAGCAGAAAGTAGGGGCTGCATGGCGTTTTCGAGCGACATCAAAATATTGACGGCTGGAGTCCCGTGGCTCTAGCCGCCGGCTTGATCGCCGAGCCGGGCCAGGCATTCCTCCCGACCCAGCACCGCCAGAACATCGAAAATGCCGGGCGAAGTCGTCCGCCCTGTCAGCGCCACGCGGAGCGGCTGGGCGACGGCCCCGAGTTTCAGATTGTTTTGCTCTGCGAAACTCCGCATGGCCGCTTCGGTGGTCTCCGCACGCCAGTCGTTAACCGTCTCCAGCGCGGTGCGGAGCTGGCCGATCAGCGTGCGGGTTTCTGGCGTCAACAGCGCTGCCGCCTTGGGCTCGATTTCGATCGGACGGTCGGCAAAGATGAAGTAGGCGCCGGAAATCAGTTCGATCAGTGTCTTGGCGCGCTCCTTGAGACTCGGCATCGCCCGCAGCAACTGGGAGCGTGTGGTGTCGTTGAGCTTCGCCTTGAGGTCGGCGCCGTCAGGAACATAATCGAGCACGCTCTCGAACATCCTGACCAACTCGCCGTCGTCGGCGTGGCGGATGTAATGCCCGTTGAGGCTCTCGAGCTTGGCGAAATCGAACCGCGCCGCGGAGCGGCCGATCGCCGGCAGATCGAATGCGTCGATCATCTCCTGGGTCGAAAAAATCTCCTGGTCGCCATGGCTCCAGCCGAGCCGGACCAGATAATTGCGCAGCGCCGCCGGCAGATATCCCATGGCGCGGTAGGCCTCGACGCCAAGCGCGCCATGGCGCTTCGACAGTTTCGCGCCGTCCGGCCCGTGGATCAGGGGGATGTGGGACATGTTGGGAATGTCCCAGCCAAGCGCGTCGTAGATCTGCTTCTGGCGCGCGGCGTTGATCAGATGATCGTCGCCGCGGATCACGTGGGTCACGCCCATGTCGTGGTCGTCGACCACGACCGCCAGCATGTAGGTCGGGTTGCCGTCGCCACGCAGCAGCACGAGATCGTCGAGGTTCTCGTTCTGCCAGACCACGCGGCCCTGGACCTGGTCCTCGATCACGGTCTCGCCGGTCTGCTGTGCCTTGAGGCGGATGGTCGGCTTCATGCCGGTCGGCGCCTCGGCGGGGGCGCGGTCCCGCCACAGCCCGTCATAGAGCCTCGTACGGCCCTCGGCGCGGGCCTTCTCGCGCATCGCGGTCAGTTCCTCTGCCGTGGCGTAGCAGCGATAGGCCTTGCCGCTGGCGAGCAATTGCTCGGCCACCTCGCGATGGCGGGCGGCGCGGCTGAACTGGTAGATGACGTCGCCGTCCCAATCGAGCTCCAGCCACTTC
>PNLC01000641.1 GCA_013822885.1 Bradyrhizobium sp. | reverse complement strand
CCGGGCCCAAACTCCTGCTCGCCGACGAAAGCCTCGGCGGGCTCGACGAGCACGAGATGGATCAGGCCGCCGACATGCTGCGCAACATCCGCGACGAGCTCGGCATCACCATCATCTGGGTCGAGCACATCATGGGCGTGCTGATGCGCGTGGTCGATCGCGTCATGGTGCTCGATCACGGCGAGAAGATCTCGGAAGGCCTGCCGAGCGCGGTGGCCGGCGATCCCAGGGTGATCGAGGTCTATCTCGGCACCGACGCGGATTCGAGCCAGGTTGCAGCCGCGGAAGCGCGCCGCAAGGCGGGGGTCTAGCGAATGCTCGAATTGAAATCGGTCGACGCGGGTTACGGCACATTTCAGGCCCTGTTCGGCATCAACCTCGACGTCAGGGCGGGTGAGGCGGTCGGCGTGATCGGCCCCAACGGCGCCGGCAAGACCACGCTGATGCGCGTGATCTCCGGCCTGATCCGCCCCACCAGGGGCGCGATCTCGATGGAAGGCCACGACGTGCTGGCGACGCCGGCGCACCGTATCGTCGATCTCGGCATCGCCCATGTGCCGGAAAACCGCCGGCTGTTTCCGCGCCTCACAGTGGACGACAATCTCAAGATGGGCGCTTACATGCCGGGCGCCCGCGCCAAATATGCCGAGCGGCGGGAATTCGTGTTCGAGCTGTTTCCGCGCATGAAGGAACGGCGCAGCCAGATGGCCGGCACCATGTCGGGCGGCGAGCAGCAGATGTGCGCAATCGGCCGCGCGCTGATGTCGGACCCGAAACTCTTGTTGCTCGACGAGCCTTCGGCGGGTCTCGCGCCGGTCGTGGTGCAGCAGGTGTTTGAACTGGTCAAGCGCATCCGCGCCAGCGGGCTCACGGTATTGATCGTCGAGCAGAACGTGCAGCAGGTGCTGAAGGTGGTCGATCGCGCCTATCTGCTGGAGGCCGGCAGCATCCGCGCGTCGGGCACTTCGGAAGAGATGTTGAAGACCGACACCATCAGGCAGGCATATTTGGGCGTTTAGGCATGATGATCCCAAACCAACGGCACGGAAAGTGCGCTCCCTCTCCCGCTTGCGGGGGAGGGTTGGGGTGGGGGTGTCTCCGCGAGTCATACCGCCCGTTTGGAGAGAGCTTCCCCCACCCGGATCGCATCTTGCGATGCGATCCGACCTCCCCCGCAAGCGGGAGAGGTGAAGCGAGAACGGCATAGGGCGAGAGCAATGCAAGGTTTCCTCGATATCTTCGACATCTATCTGCTGGAAGCCGTGGTCAACGGCATCCTGCTCGGCGGCGTGCTGGCGCTGTTGGCGCTCGGGCTCAATTTGATCTTCGGCGTCATCGACGTCACCTGGATCTGCTACGCCGAACTGGTCATGATCGGCATGTACGGCATGTACTACATGGTCCAGGTGTTCGGCCTGCCATACTGGGTCGCGGCCCCGATCGCCATCCTGCTGGTTGCAGCGCTGGGGGCCGCGCTGCACTACCTCGTCATAGCACCGCTGCTGACCGCGCCGCCGATCAACCAGCTGCTCGCGACCGGCGGCGTGCTGTTCATCCTGCAGAGCTTTGCCACCGTCGCCTTCGGCATCGACTTCCGCAATCTCGGCATCCGCCTGCCGGTGCTGGCGATCGGCGAGATGCATTTCAGCTATTCGCGGCTGCTTGCCTTCGTCGCCGCGTTGATCGGCATGCTGGCGATCTACTTCTTCATGAAGCGCACCTACACCGGGACCGCGATCCGCGCCATCGCGCAGGACCGCCAGATCATGTCGCTGATGGGCGTCGATACCAGGCGCATCTATCTCATCACCTCGGCGCTGGGCGGCGCGCTCGCCGGCCTCGCTGCCTGCCTTCTGGTGCTGCAATACGACGTGCACCCGTTCGTCGGGCTGTCGTTCGGGCCGATCACCTTCCTGATCTGCGTGCTCGGGGGCTTAGGCAATTTCGTAGGCGGCTTCATCGCCGCCTTCGTGTTCGCCCAGATCATTTCGCTGGGTGGGCTGTTCTCCGACCTCGAATGGGGCTACGTGCTGGCGTTCGCCTTCTTTATCGTCATGATGTTCATCCGGCCCGCGGGCTTACTCGCGAGGCGCTCGTGAATTCCCGTAACGCCGCCTGGGCGGTCGGCCTTGCAGCGCTGATCGCGCTGCCCTTCGTCTATCGCGATCCGTACCATCTGCACATCCTGGTGCTGATCCTGATCTGGTCGTTCGCCTATACTTCCTGGTCGATCATGGGCCGTTTCGGCCTGGTGTCGCTCGGCCATGGCGGCTTCATGGGCGTCGGCGCCTATGTCACGGTGCTGTTGTGGAACCATCTCGGCATCTCGCCATGGATCGGCATTCCCCTGAGCATGGTGGCGGCGGGCGCGCTTGCGCTCGTGGTCGCCTATCCCTGCTTTCGCTTTCGCATCACCGGGCATTATTTCGTGCTGGTGACGCTGGCGCTGTCGGGCATCGTGCTGCAGGTCATCACCGCGACCCGCGATTGGACCGGCGGTTCGCTCGGCTATACGCCGAACCGCACCAAGGGCAGCCAGTTGTGGGCGCTGCAGTTCGACGACAAGACCACATGGTATCTGATCGCGCTGTTCGTCTGGGTTGTGGGCCTCCTGATCTGGCGCTGGGTCGACCGCAGCATGAGCCGCTACGCCATGGAGGCGATCTCGGAGGACGAGGACGCGGCGGCTGCGGCCGGCGTCAACGTCA
>PNLC01000640.1 GCA_013822885.1 Bradyrhizobium sp. | reverse complement strand
CAGATCGCGCAGGCCAAGGACATGCTCGCCGGCAGCAGCCATTCGGCGCAGCGGCGAATTTCTTTCTCCGGCATCGCGCTGATCGGCCTGCGCGGCGCCGGCAAATCCACGCTCGGCAAAATGCTGGCAAAGAAGATCGGCTGGAGTTTTGTCGAGCTCAACAAGGAGATCGAGGCGCAGAACGGATTGTCCGTCGCCGAGATCATTGCGCTCTACGGCCAGGAAGGCTTTCGCCGCATGGAGCAGGCCGCGCTGACGCAATTGCTGGCGCGGAAAGAATTGATGGTGCTGGCGACCGGCGGCGGCATCGTCTCCGAGCCGCTGACCTTCGACCTGATCCTGTCGTCGTTCTACACCATCTGGCTGAAGGCCGAGCCGGAAGAGCACATGGCGCGGGTCCGCCGCCAGGGTGACCTGCGCCCGATGGCGGATGATCGGTCCGCAATGGCCGAGTTGCGCAACATCCTGGTCAGCCGCGAACCACTGTATGCCCGCGCCTCGGCGGTAGTCGACACTGCCGGCCTTTCCGTCGACACCGCAGCCGCGCGCCTGATCGACGCGGTGGCGCCGGTGCTGCACGACAAGCACGCCTTCGGCCTGCGCAGCGCGGCTTCCTGATAAGTTCTGCGGAAGAGCCCCTCGCAAACATCTGATTTCCGGCCGCGCCAGACGTACACCCAAAGGGTGTTATCGCGGACAGACGCCACCGTTAACTACCGCAACACTTTGGTGCGAGCCATGGCTGCAATACACCCTCTGATAGTGGTACCAATCCGTAGTGTTACCAAACCGTTAACGGGAGACGGATCATGTTTGAGCAACGTCTACAGCCCAGGAACCGCGTCTACTACGGTGGAATGGTCGCGTTCAATGACCGCGGCTCGACGTTCGCCTGCGTCGTGCGCAACTTCAACATGTTCGGGGCGAAGATCGAATTTGAGGGCGCGGCCCTTGTCCCCGACGAAGTGGATTTCGAGATCAGGCGCAAGGGCATCTCCTGTCTGGCGCGCATGGTCTGGCGCAACCGTGACGAGGCGGGGCTGGTGTTTGCCAATGTGCACGAGACGCGCGACGTCGTTCCGCTGGCCTGGGCGCAAAAGTTGCGCGAGACCGAACGGACCAACCGGAAACTCCGGTCGCACGTCGATCAACTTCGATCCGAGCATTAGATCATATGAGCACGGTTGAAGGCGAAGGCGCGGCCATCCTTGCCGCAGCCGCGCCGCCGAAGTTCCGGCGGCGTCGCATGCGCGCGATATTGCTGGCCGTGTTCACGGCGCAATACACCATCGTCGCGATCCTCGTCAGCCTGTCGGTCGCGGGCATACTCCGCTATCAGGTGACGCCGCAGATCGTGGAAAGGTTCGAGGCGATCGCCGCGGCGCTCAAGCGCTAGATTCCTCATTGCGGGCGCAGCGACGGTGGAAATGATGTCGCGGGGACAGATCCAGCCGTATTTTTCATCACGCTATTCGAGACTTGCAAACGCAGGCGCGTATTCGATGGGCCCGGCGGTGATCGCAAGTTCGCTGCCTCCAACCGGCAGGACCATCAAATGCGGCCCGGCATAAGGCGAGATGAATCCCCTCGCCTTGCCGACATCGAATCCAAAACGCCGATAGAAGGCGGGGTCGCCGAGGACGAAGACCGCGGCCCAGCCGGCGGCCTCGCTGCGCGCGATCCCCTCGCGTATCAACTCGCTGGCGATGCCCGTCCGCCGGCATTCCGGCAGCACCGCGACGGGACCGAGCGCCAGCGCGGGAAACGGCGCCTTCATCCGCGAAAACATCGCGTGACCAGCGACGATCCCGTCATCAACGGCGACCAGCGAAAACACTGCATCGCCCGCGGCGCGCAGATCGTCGACCAGTTGGGCCTCTTCCCGCCGACCGAACGCGATCTCTTCGACGATACGGATCGCCGCTACCTCTCCGGGCGTTTCAAGCCGGACCATCATTTATCACACCAGCATTGATTTGACCGATGCCGCCGTCTCGCGCAGCAGCGGCAGGAATCGATCGACCATCTCGGCGGCGGACACGCGATCGACGTGTGCGCCCATGTTGATGGCGGCGATGATCGCGCCGTCGTAGCGGCGGACCGGTACCGAGATCGAACGGAAGCCCGGTTCGGCTTCGCGATCGACCAGCGAATAGCCCTGGGCGCGATCGGCGATAATCGACTTCAGTAGCGTCTTCCTGTCGGTCACCGTGAACGGCGTCAGCGGTGCGGGATTCATAGCCTTGAGCGCCGCAGCAAGTTCATCGTCCGGCAGGCGTGACAGCAGCACGCGACCAACCGAGGTGCAGAACGCCGGCAGCCGGTAGCCGATATCGATGCCTGCGGAGAAGATCCGCGTCGGACTGGCGCGGGCGATGAAGACGACGTCGTTGCCATCGAGGATCGCCATCGAACTGATCTCCTGCGCCGCGCTCGACAATTTATCGAGCGCGGGCTGCAGAACCGAGACGACATGGTTGGAGGCGAGATAGCCGGAGGCCAGCACCAGCACGCGCGGCGTCAGCCGAAACAGCTTGCCGTCGCTTTCGACAAAGCCGGCGCGCTCGAAGGTGAAGAGGATCCGCCGCGCCGTGGCGCGCGGCAGGTCGGCGGCCTTGGCGAGATCGCTCAGCGTCATCGGCTGCTGGCCGCCGCCAAGCAGTTCCAGCACGCGCAGGCCACGGTCGAGGCTTTCGATGAAATCGGTCGC
>PNLC01000639.1 GCA_013822885.1 Bradyrhizobium sp. | reverse complement strand
GTCGGCGGCGCCGGCAAGACGCCGACCGTGCTGGCGCTTGCAACACTGCTGCGCGACCTCGGCGAGACGCCGGTCGTGCTCAGCCGCGGCTATGGCGGCAAACTGCGCGGGCCGGTCAGGGTCGATCCCGGGCGGCATGCGGCGTCCGATGTCGGCGACGAGCCGCTGATGCTGGCTGGCCATCTGTCGGTGGTGGTGGCGCGCAAGCGCGCCGAGGGCGTCCCGCTGGTGCGTGCGCTGGGCGCGACCGTGATCGTGATGGACGACGGTTTCCAGTCGCCCGCGGTCGTCAAGGACGCATCCCTGATCGTGATCGATGCCGGCCGCGGGATCGGCAACGGGCAGGTGTTTCCCGCGGGCCCGCTGCGCGCGCCGCTGCAGCCGCAACTGGCGCGTACCGACGCGCTGATCATTGTCGGTAACGGCGACGCCGCCGCACCGGTCGCAGCCGCGATTGCCGCGCAGGGCAAGCCGGTACTGCGTGCGCATCTGAAGCCGGATGCGGCGCAGGTGGCCTCGCTTCGCGGCAAGCGCGTGCTGGCGTTCGCCGGCATCGGCGATCCCGCGCGATTCTTCAGCACGCTACGGGCGAGCGGCATCGATGTCGTCCGCGAGCGCGCGTTCGCCGATCATCATCCCTATTCGAGAGCCGAGATCGAACCTCTGATCGACGAGGCAAGACACGACGCACTGACACTGGTGACGACGGAAAAGGATCTGGCGCGGCTGCGGCAGGGCGATAGCCTGCCGGATTGGGCGCAGCAAATCGTACCGTTCGCGGTGACGCTGGAATTCGACGACGCAGCCCGCTTGCGGAAGTTCGTGACCGACCGGCTTTTTAAGGCGCGCGGGCGGCGATTCACCTTCACTGATTCCGGATAAGAACCAACCGACCGTCCTCGACGCCGGCGATCAGCGCGCGCTTTCCGCCGAGCTTGACGGCCCCGATGTTTGTCACCATCCGCGCAGGCAAATGCACACGAGCTATGTCGCGGACTTTAGGCGTAAAACCGATGATCCGCAGCGTTCTCCGATCCAGGCTGGGCACCGCGAGATCGGGGTGGCCGTCTCCATCGAAGTCGGCCGTCCAACTCAAACCGAGCGCGCGCGAACCGATGAAATGATTCGACACGTCGGCGATCTCGATGACCTTGGTCAGCTTCCTGTCCTTCCATGACCATAGCTCGAGACGTCCGACGACATGCGGCTGCCGTACCAGCGCGATATCGGTCGTACCGTTGCCGTCATAGTCCGCGATCCCCGCCGGGTTCAGCCACGCATGCGCACGACCGATCGGCGGTGTTTCGGCGGCGATGATCATGCGGTCGGCGTCGATAACGGCGAGCGCCGATCCGCGATCGAGATATGATTTGACCACCACGATCCAGTCGCGTCCGTCGATCGAAGCGATGCGCGGGGAGATATCCTCGAACACCGCGTCGCGGTCGAGTGTCACGCTGCCGTGCCGCCCATCACGCCGCTCGATTACCAGACTGCCGGCTTCGATCGCATCGCCGAGAACGCCGTGGTCGTAGCGGCTGGTGGGCGCTGCAAGCCAGGCGCGGGCGACCTGTGCGGTGCCGACGATCATTCGGCTGTCGGGAAGCGCGTCGCGCGGAAGCTTGGGTCGATCGGGCGGACTCGCGGGAACGAGCTTTGCAGCATCGTTTGCGAGCTGATACCAACTGGGTCCGACCGCGATCCGGACGGCGGCGCCGTCAACGTCGATTGCCGTCACGCGACCTGATGTCGGCACGATATCGGCGCGCCATTGCGCCGCGGCGGGTACGATGAAGACGATCCAGCAGAGCAGGGCGGCGCGTAGCAGCATGGCGACCGATGTCAGTCGTCTGCGGAGCGCCGGACAAGGCGCAAAGCGCGGGCTTGCCCTCAATTGCAACTAGCCCTGCGTCTTCAGCGCGCCGGGATAGTGCCGCTGCAGCACGGCGGACGGCACCGAATAGGCCTCCTGCAGGTCGACGCTCCAGTACTTCAACTCGTCGAGGGGGATCCGCACGTCGGTGATGGCGCAGCGCACATAGGTCCCCGGCGAGACCACGCGGAAATCGCCGTCCAGATACTGCACCTGCGCTTCGCCATGCCCCGAGGGACCAAATTTATTAAGCACCGTCAAACTCTCCGATGGGCCCGCCCGTAAGACCAAGGCCTAAGTGTATTTTCCAAGGTTCGATCTATCATAAATAGGCCGGGTTGTCCGCCTTCGGAAGCCCACCGACTTGTGATGATTTGCCGTTCAGCCCGCATGTTAACCTGGGTTCCGCTGCACTGCAGCGCCATAACCACGCGGCCGAAATCGATGCGCGTCCTGTCAGCAGCGCTGTTCCTGACGCTCCTCGCTGCGGCCTGCCGCGTGGATGCAACGCCGCTGCCGATGCCGGACCAGGTCGATATCCCCGCGGCCAGCCTGACCCTGCATGCGCAGCTCTACAAGCCCGCCGGCGACGGACCGTTTCCAACCGTGGTCGCGCTACACGGCTGCGGTGGATTGAGCGGAGATTCGCAGCCGGTGCCGGCCCGCTACCGCGACTGGGCGGCGCAGCTGTTGAAGACCGGGCATGCGGTGCTGCTGCCGGACAGTTACGGCTCGCGCGAACTCGGTCCGCA
This sequence comes from Bradyrhizobium sp., assembly GCA_013822885.1. GTDB lineage: Bacteria > Pseudomonadota > Alphaproteobacteria > Rhizobiales > Xanthobacteraceae > Bradyrhizobium. The sequence goes on along the minus strand of PNLC01000639.1, from coordinate 94 downwards.
ATGTCGCGTCAGCGAACGTCGCGTGCTCGCGCGTCGCGAGCGGGTGGCCGATATCAAGGCGTCGCGGCTGTGGCTGTTGCAGCAACCCTGGGCC
>PNLC01000638.1 GCA_013822885.1 Bradyrhizobium sp. | reverse complement strand
GCTGAGTGATTCATCTCGACGAGATGGGCCACTTCATGGGCGGCGAGATAGTCCAGCACATAGGGCGGTGCGAGGATCAAGCGCCAGGAAAACGACAGCGATCCGGCCGAGGTGCACGAACCCCAGCGGCTCGACTGATCGCGGATCGAGACCCTCTTGACCCTGACGCCGAGATCTTCGGCGTAGGCCAGCGATGCCTTGTGCAGATCCTTGCGCGCTTCACGCTTGAGAAAATCGTGGACACGCCGGTCCATGTGCTCGATGTCACCGGCCACACACAGTATTTTTTCACCGCTGTCGCGGGTTTCGGTCCAGACCGTGCCGCGCACGCCGGCGCGATGCACGATCTTGTGCGGCACGCCGCGCAGTGGAAGCACTGTGCCAGGATGAAACGGTGCAGCCTTCGGCAAACGACCGAGGCGCGCGGCGATCCAGCCGCCGTGAAGCCGCGCAAACTCCTTGGCTTCCACCAAAGTACCGCGCGGCGGCATGGTCAGGATCGCTTCACGATCGGTCGGATGAATTCGCAGTGTGTAACGCCGCGCGCGACGATGCCGACGCAGCCGAATCGCAAAATATTGCGAGCCGTGTTTGACCAAAACGGTCGCGGGTTCGGCGGGCCGCCGATAGAGAAGGGCACGAGTAGCCATGTCTGAAAGTCCGGGGGGCAGGAGTGCGCCCGGATTCTGCCATATCCGCCGCCATTGAAATCGCTCGGCGCAAAAACAAATCATTTGCCCAATATACAGGGGCTTTGACTCAAAAACCCCCTACCGGCGGGGGCTGGAACCGAAATATTTGGGTAGATTCGTGATTCATAAGGTGGCCCAAGGAACGAATCCGGGCTCACTTCATTAAGAGAGTCGAAATCCTGATTTTTTCAGTCCCTTCAGGAGCTTACCTGCCGAGTCGAATCGGGAGCAAAAATTCGCGTTATTCGGCGGCGGCAGCCGTTGGCACCAATTGCAGCTTGGTATTCGCCGCAGACATCATGAAATCGGAGATTCTCGGCACGATTTCGGAGCGGAACCGCGATCCATTGAACACGCCGTAGTGACCGACGCCCTTTTGCACGTAATGAACGCGACGATGATCGGGAATCGCGGGACATAGTGAATGCGTTGCTTCGGTTTGACCGAGACCGGAGATATCATCCTTCTCGCCTTCTACCGTCATCAACGCCACGCGCCGGATTTGCGATGGATCGACCGGCTTGCCGCGATGAGTCATTTCGCCTTTCGGCAGCGCGTGCTTCACGAACACGACATCGACGGTCTGCAGGTAATATTCCGCGGTCAGGTCCATGACGGCGAGATACTCGTCATAGAACTCGCGGTGCTTGTCGACCATGTCGCCGTCGCCCTTCACCAGGTTGTTGAACAGGGCCTTGTGCGCATCGGTATGGCGGTCGAGGTTCATGGTGATGAAGCCCGAGAGCTGCAGAAAACCCGGGTAAACGTCGCGCATCACGCCGGGATGCGGGAACGGCACCTTGGTGATGACGTGGTTGCGGAACCATTCGATGCCACGCTCGGCCGCGAGGTTGTTCACCGCAGTCGGATTGCAGCGGGTATCGATCGGGCCGCCCATCAGCGTCATCGACAGCGGCACAAAGGGATCGCGCGCCGCTTCCATCACGGAAACCGCGGCCACCACCGGCACCGACGGCTGGCACACCGCGACGACATGCATGTTGCCGCCGAGCACATGCAGCATCTCGATCAGGTAATCGACGTAGTCGTCGAGATCAAAACGGCCTGCTGCCAGCGGAACCATTCGCGCGTCGGACCAGTCGGTGATGTAGACCTCGTGGGTCGGCAGGAACGCTTCGACCGTGCCGCGCAACAGCGTGGCGTAGTGGCCAGACATCGGCGCCACGATCAGCACACGCGGCTGCGGGTGGCGCAGCGGACGGGTCAGCTTGCGATCGAAATGCAGCAGCCGGCAGAACGGCTTTTCCCAGATCGAACGGACTTCGACGGGCGTGCGGACGCCGTTGACTTCAGTAGTATCGAGGCCCCATTCCGGCTTGCCGTAGCGGCGCGTGGTGCGCTCGAACAATTCGCAGGCCGCAGCGATCGATTTGCCGATCTCGGTGTGGGACCACGGGTTGAGCGGATTCTGAAACAGGATCTTGGTGGCATCGGTCACGGCGCGCGCCGGATTGAGCGATGCGTGGCCCATTTCGTACATCCAGTACATCGGCGTCGTAAGCGCCGGACTGCCTTCAGCCACCAGCGGCGGTGCGCCGCCAAACTCACCAATCGGCATCGAGTTTACTTCCCTGTTTGCGCCGCAGCATACTGCCGAATGCGTAATTAAGCGTCAATGCGCCGAGCGGTAGATCTACGGGGCCAAAATGGCCAAAAACGCCGGAATCCACCGGAAACTAATAACTTATTCACCACCCCCGAGAAGAGAACCGTGATGTTTGGCGCTGCGTAAAAGGGCAAGGAAGATCGCAAACGAGGCAACGAACAGCACCGCATTGATGGCCAGCGACCAGGCCATCAGGTCGGCCCGAAAGACGTGATCGATCAGCAGCGACCGCATGCCCTCGAACACGTAGGTCGGGGGCAAGGTCCAGGCGAGCCATTGCAGCCAGCCCGGCAGCACCGCGACCGGATAGTAGACGCAGGCGAGCGGCATCAGGCCGAACATCAGGGTCCAGACGATGCTCTCGGCGCCCAGCCCGTTGCGCAGCACCAGGCCGGAGACGAAGATCCCGACC
>PNLC01000637.1 GCA_013822885.1 Bradyrhizobium sp. | reverse complement strand
GGCGCAGGAAATCCGCTCCAAGGCCGATCGCGAGGCGACCGTCATCATCGCCGAAGCCAATTCGACGGCCGAGCAGACGCGCGGCGTCGGCGACGCCGAACGCAACCGGCTGTTTGCCGAAGCCTATGGCAGGGATCCGGATTTCTTTGCCTTCTACCGCTCGATGTCGGCCTATGAGACCGGGCTTCGGTCCAACGACACCCGCTTCCTGTTGAGGCCCGATTCCGAGTTCTTCCGCTTCTTTGCCAATCCGTCGGGTTATCCGCCGGCGGCGGCAGCGGCAGCGGCGCCGAAGCAGTAACGTCCGGACGGCTGCACTCTGAAGTTATCGAGGCGACGCGGGCTCCGCGTCGCCTCCGTCAAATAAAAAGCGCTTACAAACGGGGGGTGTTGTCCGATGAGGTCCATTGCGTTTGCCGACTTCCTCATCGGCCTCGGAATCCTGTTCGTCCTCGAAGGCCTGATGTTCGCGGCAAGCCCGGCCTGGATGCGCCGGGCCATGAAGAGTGCGCTGGCCACGCCGGACAATATTTTGCGTATCGTCGGTATCGGATCGGCCGTGGTGGGATTGCTGCTGATCTGGTTCGTCCGGCGGTAGGCATTTCGCAGTCATTCGGGGATGGTCCGAAGGACCAGACCCGGAATCTCGAGATTCCGGGTTCACTTCGCGCCCCGGAATGACGGCAACCGACCCCCACAAATGGCTGTGGCGTCAACGAAATCGTGAGCCGCCGGAAACCAGCTTTTTGCGGAAATTCCCGGTGCAAATGCTTGCGCCTCGGACCCGTTCAGGCGCACTGTGGAGGCAATCTCGACCCCTTTTGGAGACAAGATGACATGATCGGTGCCAGACCCGCCTTGACCAGTCGCCTGCGCGTGATCGGGATTGCCATCGCGTTCAGTGCCGCCGGCATGCTGGCGGCAGCGCCGGTCAGTGCGCGCGGACCGGACGGCATCGCCGACATCGCCGAGAAGGTGATCGACTCCGTCGTCAACATCTCGACCTCGCAGAATGTCGAGGCCAAGGGCGGCGGCGGCAACAGGGAAGCGATGCCGCAATTGCCGCCGGGCTCGCCGTTCGAGGAGTTCTTCGACGACTTCTTCAAGAACCGGCGTGGCGGCGCCCCCAAGGACGGCGACAAGAGCGGCGAGATGCAGCGCCGCAAGACCAACTCGCTCGGCTCCGGGTTCATCATCGACCCGGCCGGCATCGTCGTCACCAATAATCACGTCATCGCCGATGCCGACGAGATCAACGTGATCATGAACGACGGCACCAAGATCAAGGCCGAACTGGTCGGCGTCGACAAGAAGACCGACATCGCGGTCCTCAAGTTCAAGCCGGTGAAGCCGCTGGTCGCGGTCAAGTTCGGCGAATCCGACAAGCTGCGGCTGGGCGAGTGGGTGATCGCGATCGGCAATCCGTTCAGTCTCGGCGGCTCGGTCACGGCCGGCATCGTGTCGGCGCGCAACCGCGACATCAGCCAGGGGCCCTACGACAGTTACATCCAGACCGACGCCTCCATCAACCGCGGAAATTCCGGCGGTCCGCTGTTCAACCTTGAAGGTGAAGTGGTCGGCGTCAACACGCTGATCATCTCGCCGACCGGCGGTTCGATCGGCCTCGGCTTTGCGGTGCCGTCGAAGACCGTGTCACGCGTGGTCGATCAGCTTCAGCAGTTCGGCGAATTGCGCCGTGGCTGGCTCGGCGTGCGGATCCAGCAGGTCACCGAGGAGATCGCGGAAAGCCTAAACATCAAGCCCGCCCGCGGCGCGCTGGTCGCCGGTGTCGACGACAAGGGCCCGGCAAAGCCGGCCGGCATCGAGCCCGGCGACGTCGTCGTCAAGTTCGACGGCAAGGACGTCAAGGATCCGAAGGATCTGTCGCGCGCCGTGGCCGATACCGCGGTCGGCAAGGAAGTCGACGTCGTGGTCATCCGCAAGGGGAACGAGGAGACCCGCAAGGTCAAGCTCGGCCGCCTCGAGGATAACGAGAAGGTGCAGCAGGCCGCCGCCAGGACCAAGGAAGATCCTCCGGAGAAGCTGGTGACGCAAAAGGCGCTCGGCCTCGATCTCGCCGCGCTGAGCAAGGATCTGCGTACGCGGTTCAAGATCAAGGACAGCGTGAAGGGCGTCGTCATCACCGGCGTCGACAACGCCTCCGATGCCGCCGAAAAGCGGCTCTCGGCCGGCGACGTCATCGTCGAGGTGGCGCAGGAAGCGGTGACCAACGCCGCCGACATCAAGAAGCGCGTCGATCAGCTCAAGAAGGACGGCAAGAAGTCGGTCCTGCTGCTGGTCGCCAACGGCGAAGGCGAGCTACGCTTCGTGGCGCTGAGCGTGCAGTAGGGCGCTGGTAAGATCGACACGGCCCTGCTGCCTACTCCAAGTGACAGTGTCGTCCCTGCGAACGCAGGGACCCATACGCCGCGGCGTCAATTGTTTTGGAGAACGTCAGCCAAATTGCCTTTATCGATAGGACAACGCGGTATGGGTCCCGGCGTTCGCCGGGACGACGCAAGAATTGCTATCCCGCCACAAACTCCTCGCGCCGATACCCCTGCGCATACAACAGCGCGGTGAGGTCGCCGTAATCGATCCGCGCGGCGGCGGCGGCGGCGACCGCGGGCTTGGCGTGGTAGGCGACGCCGAGGCCGGCCGCCTCGATCATGCCGAGGTCGTTGGCGCCGTCGCCCGTCACCAGCGTGTCGATGTCGTCGAGATCGAAGGAA
>PNLC01000636.1 GCA_013822885.1 Bradyrhizobium sp. | reverse complement strand
TACCATCGCGCGGTGACACGCCAGCGCGGCGCGGCAACAATCGGCGGCGTGATCGGGATTCGGCGATGGCGCGCCCCAGAACGCCATCACGGCATCGCCGATGAATTTGTCGATGGTGCCGTTGTGGTTCTGGATCTGCGCCGAGACGCTGTCGAAATAGCGCGACAGCAGCGGGATGATGCGATCGCCGAGCCGCTCCGACATGCCGGTGAAACCGGCGAGATCGATGAACATCACGCTCATCGGCCTCACCGCGCCGCCTAGGCGCGCGCCGTTGCCGTCGCTGACCAGGCGCCTGACCAGATCGGCCGGAATGTATTTCCGGAACGCGGCGAGCCCCTGCGCCATGTCGCCGATGGCGCCGGAAAGATTCTCGATCTCGGTCAGTCGCGACGGATGCCGCTGCACCTTGTCCAGATCGAAGCGCTCGACATGCCTGATCTCGTTGACCACCTTGATCAGGGGCGCTGCGATCAGCCGCTGGGCGAGCCATGCCGACAACAGCCCCGCGAACACGATCAGGAATGCGAGACCGATCATCAAATTCCGGATCGTCATCTGCACTGGCCCGAGAAATTCCGACTCGGGCACGACTGTCACCAGTGACCAGCCGGGAAACGAAATCGGCGTGATGACGGCCTGGTAGGCCTTGCCGTCCCGCGTCACCATCGTGTTGAACGGTTGTCCTTCGCCGGGCTCGTAGGCGGTGGCGCTCCTGATCGCATCCACGGCGATCGGAAACAGCGGATGATCGGTTTTCAGATCGACCAGCTCGCTGGCATCGGGATCGGGCGAGGCCACCACCTTGCCGTCCCGCTCGAGAATGAAGGCGCCGGCGGATTTTCCGACCGTCAACTGCGACAGGAAGCTGGAGACGCGGGTCAGTTCGATGATGATGGCGACCACGCCGGCCGGCTTGCCGTCGATCGCGACCGGGGCGGAAAAGGCCGCCGCCAGCCGTTCGCCGCGCGGATGTGCGGTCAGCGTCGACCAGTATTCATCATCGGTCTGGCGGGCGACCCGAAACCAATCCTGCTCGATCACGGAATAATCGGTCTGTTCGGACCAACTGGCCTTGAGCTTGAGATCGTTGCCGACGAATTCGTAGCGATTGATGCGCAGGTCGCGGTCGGGCGCGATCTCGAGCATTTCGATGACGTTGTCACCAAGCTTGTGCCCGGCAAAGAACGATCCGTCCGGCCATCCGAACGCCACCCAGGAGATGGTCGGCTGCGACAGCAATTGCGATCGAAACACGACCTCGCGGTTTCGGGCATCGCGTGGGTCGAACACCTTCTCGGCGAGCAGCGTTCGGACCGCCGACATGGACGAGCGCGCCTCCGACGTGACCGATTGCAGTTCGTCGCCGACAGCAGAAACAATCTGGTCGTTGATGGTGCTGGCAAGCGTCTGGCTGACCCCTTGCGCGGTACGCCACCACAACAGATGCACGCCGACGGCGCTGACGACAATCGACGTCAGGACGAGGGCCGAAATGGCGCTGCGGATGCCGAGGCGCATGCTGGGATCCAGTTCGCGGGCTGCTTACCGCAATACGAAACCATACCAGCGGCTGTTTCGCCGGCGAGGCCATTTCTACGTCTCGGACACAGCTCTGTGACCGGAGTTGGGCCGCAGCCCAGGCGAAACTTACCGATTGCCTGTTCCGTAGAAGCCAGGAGGGCGCTATGCCTTGCCGTAATTTCGAAGGTCACGCAATGCACGATGTATCCATCCCGGCGGCCCTGATTGCCGGTCTTGTCAGCTTTCTCTCGCCCTGCGTGCTGCCGCTGGTGCCGCCCTATCTGATCTATCTCACTGGCGCGACCATCGAGCATGTCGCCAACGACGAGAAGATCGAGACCTCCAGGCGCGCCGTGATGGCATCGGCAGTGATGTTCGTGCTCGGCTTTTCCACGGTGTTCGTGGCGCTCGGCGCCAGCGCCTCCCTCGTCGGCGGGCTGATTCGCGCCTGGTCGGCGCAGCTCTCGATCGTGGCCGGCATCGTGATCATCATCATGGGCCTGCATTTTCTCGGCCTGACCCGGATCAGCCTGCTGATGCGCGAAGGCCGGATGCCGATGCCGAAACCGGTCGGGCTGTGGGGCGCCTACGCGATGGGACTGGCCTTCGCCTTCGGCTGGACCCCGTGCATCGGGCCGATCCTGGCGGCGATCCTGTCGATCGCGGCCTCGGAAGCCACGGTGGCCAAAGGCGCCGGCCTGCTGGCTGTCTATTCCGCCGGCCTCGGAATCCCGTTCCTGCTGGCCGCCTTCATGATCGAGCAGTTCTCCTCGCTGTTCGCACGGATGAAGCGGCATCTCAGCAAGGTCGAGCATGCCATGGGCATCCTGATGGTCATCACCGGCATCGGCTTCCTGACCGGCTCCATCACCAGCATCAGCATCTGGCTGCTCGAGACTTTCCCCGCCCTGCAGAATTTCGGCTAGCCCCCTGTAACAAGCGGGCCGGCCATTACGAAATTCCAGCCAGTACCGGATTGCCGCAGCCGCGGCGCTTTCGCGCGCGCCGGGTGAGGCCGCGGGTCGCGGCCAAGCGTCATCAAATACTTGAAGGGTGGTTCGCATGCATTTTGTCATCAATCTTCTGATCCTGTTGCCCGCCCAAATCGCATCGTATTTTTCCTGGGCCGGGCCGCTGATCGTGCGGCTGATCGTCGGTTACACCTTCATGCTGGCCGGCTGGGGCAAGCTGACCCACCTGGAGCAGGTCACCGAAAA
>PNLC01000635.1 GCA_013822885.1 Bradyrhizobium sp. | reverse complement strand
AGGCTGATGAACTTGATCTTGCGGCCGTTGACGCCGCCCTCGGCGTTGACCTTCTCGAAATAGGCCTCCTGCGCCCGGCCGATGATGCCGAAGCCGGAGGCCGGTCCGCTGTAGGGCAGCGTCTGGCCGATGCGGATTTCGTTCTTGTCGCCCTCGGCGAGAGCGGCCGTGGTTCCCAAAAGCGCGAATGCGAGCGTCAATAAAGGTCGCGAGACTCTCATTGTTCCGTCCCTCTGTCTGTTGCGTTGATTGGCTGCGATCGAGCCGGGCGCGTGTTACGCGCGCGCCCGATTGAAAAAGTCACTGGTCGCGTCAGCGAATTCGGCCTTCAGGCGCTCGACCAGTTCGGCGACCGGCGGCGCGTCCGCGATCTGGCCGATACCCTGGCCGGAGCCCCAGATGTCGCGCCACGCCTTGGCCTTGGTGTTGCCGCCCGAGCCGAAATTCATCTTCGACTTGTCGCTCTCCGGCAGGTTGGCGGGATCGAGCCCGGCGGCAACGATCGAGGGGCCGAGGTAGTTGCCGTGCACGCCGGTGAACAGGTTGGAATAGACGATATCGTTCGCGGCGTGCGCGACCAGCGCCGCCTTGTAGGCCGGATCGGCGTTGGCTTCGGCTGTGGCGATGAAGCGCGTGCCCATGTAGGCCATGTCGGCGCCGAGCGCGAGTGCGGACGCAATGCTCCAGCCGTCGGAGATCGCGCCTGACAGGAGCACGGTGCCCTTGAACCACTGCTTGACCTCGCGCAGCAGCGCGAACGGCGACAGCGTGCCGGCATGGCCGCCAGCGCCGGCGCAAACCAGAATGAGACCGTCGACGCCGTTCTCGACCGCCTTGCGCGCATGCTTGACGTTGATCACGTCGTGAAAGACCACGCCGCCATAGGAATGCGCGGCCTCGACCACTTCGATCGGCGGTCGCAGCGACGTGATGATGACCGGAACCTTGTGCTTGACGCAGGTTTCCATGTCCTTCATCAGGCGGTCGTTGGAGGCGTGGCAGATCTGGTTGACCGCGTAGGGCGCTACCTTCTTCTCCGGATGCAACGCCTTGTATTCCCCGAGCTCGTTCTCGATCCGGGTCAGCCATTCGTCGAGCTTTTCGACCGGGCGGGCGTTCAGCGCGGGAAACGAGCCGACGATGCCGGCCTTGCACTGGGCGATCACGAGTTCCGGCCCGGACACGATGAAGAGCGGCGATCCCACCACGGGCAGTTCGAGCGTATTGGCAAGCGAAGCTGGCAACGGCATTCGGTCTCTCCCTTGAAGCGCGGCCGGAACTGGTCCGGGAACGCGGCGTCTAATGTTTTGATTTGCTGCGCCGGGCTGCGAAAGCCGCTTGGCCGGGCACCACCTGTTGGGGTCCATTATAGGGCTGGACGCCGTTTGCGGGCCGTTCGATATTGAACAGGCGATCAATCAAAAATGAACATCGGGTCTGTGCTGGAGGGCTGATGGACTGGGACCTTTGCAGAACCTTCGTGGCAGTCGCCGAAACCCGGAGTTTTGCTGCCGCGGCGCGGCAGTTGCGCTCCAGCCACCCGACGGTCGGGCGCAAGATCACCGAGCTGGAGGACCAGCTCGGCATTCCCCTGTTCGCGCGCTCCAACGACGGCCTCTCGCTGACCGCGCAGGGCCGCAAGTTTCGCGAGCATGTCGAGGCGATGGCGGCGGCGGCGTTGCGCGCCGAGGCCGCGGTATCGGCGACCGGCGCGCAGGCGCGCGGCGTTGTCAAGCTGTCGATCGGTTCGACTCTCGCCTCCCACTGGCTGATGCCGCGGCTCGGGCCGTTTTTGCGCGCGCACGATCATATCCAGCTCGAGATCATCACCTATCCGTATCCGGCCAGCGTGCGCCGACGCGAGGCCGATGTGGTGCTGCGGCCGGTCGATAGCGGCGAGGAGAATCTGATCGGGCGCAAGATCGGACGTCTCGGGACTGGTTTCTACGCCTCGCGCGACTACGCCGCGGGGCGGCGTCTGCCCGAGCGTCGCGATGAATGGAAAGGACACAGCGTCATCGGCTTCGCCGACCGCGCGTCGAACGAGCGGCTGGGGCGCTGGAGCGATGCGATCACACGGCAGGGATCGGTGGTGATGCGGTGCTCGTCGCAGGGCGACATGCTGGCCGCAGCCCGCGCCGGCCTCGGCATCTCCGCGCTGTCCTGCTTCGTCGGCAGCGCCTATCCGGATCTGGTCCGCGTCGCGCCGCAGAAGCTGATCAGCGTCGCCGACATCTGGCTAATGGCGCACCCGGACCTGGTCGAGCTCCCCGCCGTGCGCGCCGTGCTCGACTTCGTCACCGCTTCCGCGCGGGAGGATCGGGTGAAGTTGCGGGGGTGAGATTGTCGGGAAGCACGCCTTCGCGCTTCTTCAACACCCGGTAATAGCTCCACCACAAATGCGCCGCCGCGCCGCGCAGCGGACGCCACGGTTCCGCCAGCGGCGCCAACTGCTTGGCGGTCGGGCGGGTCGACAGGCCGAGCCCGACCTTGACCGCTTCCTGGATGGCGATATCGCCGGCCGGCCAGGCGTCGCCATGGCCGAGGCAGAACAGCAGATAGACGTCGGCGGTCCAGGGGCCGATGCCGTGTAGCGCCGTCAGCGTGTGGTGCGCGGCGTCGGCGTCCTCTTCCCCCAGGACTTCCAGGTTCAGCCGCTCGGCGGCGAGTTCGCGGGCGATGTTCTTCAGGGTCTTGATCTTGGCGGCGGAAAGCCCGAGCCGGCCGAGCCGGTCGGCGCGGG
>PNLC01000634.1 GCA_013822885.1 Bradyrhizobium sp. | reverse complement strand
GCTTGCCGGGATTGTGGGTCGCGATCACGAGCCGGCCGGTGATTCGACGGTGCATGATCGATCTGACTACGCGACGGCCATCTTCTGCAAGTCGACCAGCCGCGCGACGCCCTTGCGCGCGAGTTCCATCAGCGCGAGGAACTCGTCCTGCGAGAACGGCGTCTTTTCGGCGGTGCCCTGCACCTCGATGATGCGGCCGTCGCCGGTCATGACGAAATTGGCGTCGGTTTCGGCTTCGGAATCCTCGGCATAGTCGAGGTCGAGCACCGGGGTTCCGTTATAGATACCGCAGGAGATCGCCGCGACGTTGTCGCGCAGCACGTTGGTCTTCAGCATGTTGCGCGCCTTCATCCACGCGATGCAGTCGGCCAGTGCGACCCAGGCGCCGGTGATCGACGCCGTGCGCGTGCCGCCATCGGCCTGGATCACGTCGCAGTCGACCGTGATCTGGCGCTCGCCCAGCGCCTCGAGGTTGACCGCTGCACGCAGCGAGCGGCCGATCAGCCGCTGGATCTCGACGGTGCGGCCGCCCTGCTTCCCGGCCGCGGCCTCGCGGCGGGTTCGTTCCAGGGTGGCGCGCGGCAGCATGCCGTATTCGGCCGTGACCCAGCCGCGTCCCTGACCCTTAAGCCATGGTGGCAGCCGCTCTTCCAGCGTCGCCGTGACCAGGACGTGGGTATCGCCGAATTTCACCATGCAGGAACCTTCGGCGTATTTGACGACGCCGCGTTCCAGCGACACGGGGCGCAACTGATCGGGCGCACGGCGGCTTGGCCGCATGGGAAATCCTTTCGAAATCGAGCGAAAATTCGTTTGCGGTGCTTGTAGGAGGGGGAACGGGCAGCGGCAAGGGCTTTTGGCCCCGTTCAGGGTAAATAGAGGTTTGGCGCCCAATCTCTATCCTTTTGTTTTGACGCGCGTTCTTCCGGCAACCCGACGTCGGTTCCACTGGAAAACACTCATCGACACGCTTGTCATCGGCCTGCCGGATCGACAGATTAGTAGGGCCTGAGGAGTTAGCTAGTGGCCCACCACGATCCGATCGGCCTGATCGCGCCGCATGCTGGGCTCGCCCAGCTCAACGAGCGGTCGCGCGATATTTTTCGCCAGATCGTCGAGAGCTATCTCGCGACCGGCGATCCCGTCGGCTCGCGCAACATCTCCCGCCTGATCGCGATGCCGCTGTCGCCGGCCTCGGTCCGCAACGTGATGTCGGACCTCGAAGCGCTCGGGCTGATCTACGCCCCGCACACCTCGGCCGGGCGGTTGCCTACCGAACTCGGCCTGCGGTTCTTCGTCGACGCCCTGATGCAGGTCGGCGACCTCACCGAGCCGGAACGGGAATCGATCCAGAGCCAGCTCGCCTCGGTCGGGCGGGCGCAATCGGTCGAGGCCGCGCTCGGCGAAGCCTTGACGCGGCTGTCGGGGCTGACCCGTGCCGCCGCGGTGGTGCTGACCGCCAAATCCAATTCGCGTCTCAAACATATCGAATTCGTAAGGCTGGAGCCGGAGCGGGCGCTGGTGGTGCTGGTCGGCGAAGACGGTCAGGTCGAAAACCGCGTGCTGGCGCTGCCGCCCGGCGTGCCGTCCTCGGCGCTGACGGAAGCGACCAATTTTCTCAATTCGCGAATTCGCGGGCGGACGCTGGCCGAGGCGCGGCTCGAACTCGAAACCGCGCTGACGCAAAGCCGTGTCGAACTCGATCAGTTGACGCAGAAGGTCATCGCGGCCGGCATCGCGAGCTGGTCCGGCGGGGAGAACGACGACCGGCAATTGATCGTGCGCGGCCACGCCAATCTGCTCGAAGACCTGCATGCGCTGGAGGATCTCGAACGCGTCAAATCGCTGTTCGACGATCTCGAGACCAAGCGGGGCGTGATCGATCTGCTGGGCCGGGCCGAGCGCGCCGAAGGCGTGCGGATTTTCATCGGATCGGAGAACAAGCTGTTCTCGCTGTCGGGTTCCTCGACCATCATCGCCCCCTATAGCGACGCTGCGGGCCGCATCGTCGGCGTTCTCGGCGTGATCGGGCCGACCCGGCTGAACTATGCCCGGGTGATTCCGACCGTGGATTACGCGGCCCGGATCGTCAGCCGGATGCTGGGCGGCTAATCGGCCTGAATAGGGCCTCAATCCGGGCCTTCTTGTTTTGGCGCTGTTTCTTGAACCCGCCCTTTCTTGAACCCGCCATGGAACGCTTGATTTTCGGCCTCTAAAGCACGATATCCCGCTCAGCAAATCCCCATTGAACCAGATGCGTTTTTTGAGAAGGCTGTCCTATGACCGACCCCAACCGGCCGAGTGATGATGCGGTGAATCCGGGCCAGACCGGCGAGCCCGTGGTCTCAAAACCCTACATCATGCCCGACGATCCCGAGGAAGGATCGTTGGAGCTGCTGGTCAAGGAAGCGACCGAGTCGCGCGACAAGATGCTGCGCACGCTGGCGGAGATGGAAAATCTGCGCAAGCGCACCGCCAGGGAAGTCGCCGACGCGCGCGCCTATGGCATCACCGGCTTCGCGCGCGACATTCTCGATATCGCCGACAACCTGCAGCGCGCGCTCGATGCGATACCGGCCGAGGCCAAGGAGACCGCCGATCCCGGCATCAAGGCCTTCATCGAGGGCGTTGAGCTGACCGAGCGGTCGTTGCTCAACACGCTGGAGAAAAACGGCGTCAAGAAGTTCGATCCGTCGGGCGAGAAGTTCGATCCGAATTTCCAGCAGGCGATGTACGAAGTGCCTGATCCGTCCGTT
>PNLC01000633.1 GCA_013822885.1 Bradyrhizobium sp. | reverse complement strand
CCGGCATATTCGCCGTTCATGATGTAGTGCATCAGCGAACGGTCGCCGTCGCGGTGTTCCTGCGGCGCCTGCACCAGGCCGACGCGCGGATCGGCGAATACCGGCACCAGGTCCTTCAGCCAGTCCGGATGCACGACATAGTCGGCGTCGATGATGCCGATGATCTCGGCGTCCGCCGCCGTGCGCTCCATGGCGATGCGCAGCGCGCCCGCTTTGAAGCCTTCGACCTTCTCGGCGTTGATGAACTTGAAGCGCTCACCGAGCGCGCGGCAGTGATCCTGGATCGGCTGCCAGAACTCCGGGTCGGGCGTGTTGTTGATGATGCAGACGCATTCGAAGTTCGGATAGTCGAGCCGCGACACCGCATCCAGCGTCTGCTTCATCATCTCCACCGGTTCGAAATAGGCGGGGATGTGGATCGAGACCTTCGGAAAAGCGACCGCGTCGCCGATCGTGGCCGGCGCCATCGGCTCGGTGCTCTTGGCGATCAGCCGGCGCGGGCCGTGCCCGAACGCGATCGCCGCGATTTCGTCGATCCGCGCCATCGCGATCAGGATCAGCGGCACCAGCAGGATCAGGCCCAGCGTCATGGCGAAGGCCGAGCCGAACACGAAATAATGCCCGGCCCAGTAAGCGAATACGGTGGCAGCCCAGGCGCCGACGCCGTTTGCCGCCACCGACAGCATCAGTGCCTGCATCACGGTCGGCCGGTCGAGCCGGAGAATCGGCAGCGACATCAGGATGCCGACCAGCAGCGCTATCGCCGCCAGCTTCCAGTAGTTCTCGGTCACGATCGGGCCGGTCCAGGAGAATTTCGGCTCGCGGTTGGCATCGAGGATGCCCCAATAGGGTCCGACGCCGCCTTCGAAGAATTTCCAGGGCTGGTCGATCGCCTCGACGATGTTGTATTCCATGCCCATCGCTTCGGCACGGGTGACGAAGTTGCGCAGCACGGACGCCTGTTCGAACGTGCCCGGTTCGGCGTTCTTCAGATTGTAGCCGGCGCTGGGCCAGCCGAATTCGGCAATGACGATGCGCTTGCCCGGGAATTTTTCGCGCAGCAGGCCGTAAAGATAGACCGCCTGGTCCACCGCCTGCTTGTCGGTGAAGTTTTCCCAATAGGGCAGCACGTGGGCGGCGACGAAATCGACCGAGGAGGCGAGTTCGGGATTGTCGCGCCAGATGTTCCAGATTTCGCCGGTCGTGACCGGCACGTTGACCGACTTCTTCACCCGCTTGATGAGGTCGACCAGGTCCTCGACCTTCTGCTCGCCGCGGTAGATGGTTTCGTTGCCGACGACGATGCCGTTGACGTTGCTGTTGCGCTTGGCGAGCGTGATCGCGGCGTCGATCTCGCGTTCGTTGCGGTCGGTATTCTTGTCGATCCAGGCGCCGACGGTGACCTTGAGGCCGAACTCGGCCGCGATCGGCGGCACCAGTTCGACGCCGCCGGTCGAGGAGTAGAGACGAATCGCGCGCGTCATCGTCGACAGCTTTTTCAGGTCGGCGCGGATCTTCTCGATCTGGGGAATGTTGTCGACGTCGGGGTGGGCGCTGCCCTCGAACGGCGCGTAGGAGACGCTGGGCAGGATGCCGCGGAAATCGGGCGCCGTCTGCTTTTGCTGGAAAAGCCCCCACAGCCCGGCATGAGCTGCGGTTACGAACAGCAGAACGGCTACGACGGCGCGCATTGGGAATTAAACCATACGGGGCTGCGATTAAGGAAGCGAACCTGTCCCCTAGGTTCGATCGGCACTCGGCACGATGAGGATAATCCTGCCGCGCGAATTCACAACTGGTATGACGCCATGACTTTTTTAAGGACGGCGTTTTAAGGGCCGCTGGCTGCCAATGCCGGATAATTAGGATCGTTCCGCTGAACGGATCCTGAATGTCGGGCGTCTATCGGGCGTCTATTTTGCCGCAGGCGCTTATTTTGCCGCGGGCGCTGGTGCCGCGGTGGGAGCGGGGGCGGGCGACGGTGCGGGCGCAGGCGCTGCGCCTGCCGTTGCAGGCGCCGGGTTTGCCGCCGCTGCTGCCTGGGGCTGGGCGCCCGGATTGATCCAGCAGGCCTGGATGCGGCTGGAGAGCGTTTCGGCAACCTTGGGATCGATCTGGCCGCCGAATCGGGTCAGGCAGCGGAAGGCCGCCTGGACGTGCCCGCCGGGGCAGCCGAAGCGGTCGTACAGGTCGAGATGGCGGAACGCGGTATCGAGGTCGTCGCGCCACATCAGGCTGACCACGCGCCGGCCGAGCCAGACGCATTCGGGGTTACCGGCCGGACCGTTGATGGCCTGCGAGGCCTCGACGAATTCGTCGGTCTTGCGCTGGTTGTCCTTGCTGGCGTCGGCGGCATTGGCGGCGGGCGCCTTCTGGTCCTGCGGCGTCGGGCTTCCGCTCTGGGCCAGCGCTCCCCCCGATCCGATCAGGAAGGCGAGGGCCGCCACCAGGCCCGCAGCGGCGAAGTGGCGCAAAACCGAAACTCCAGACACCCGTCGACGCATACATTCCCCGATTTGTTTACGACCGCGCAGGGGCGCGGCTGATGTGGCTGGCTAGTTGCCGTCCAATTAGGTCTCCATTGCGGCGGAGACATCAGGCGATTCACATGCCGGGTATTTCGGATTTTGTCCAGCAAACTCACAACTTTATCGCGCCGTGGTAAAACTGCCGCAGGGCTGACGCGGGAATAGGGCTATGCTGCGCCTTGGCAGATCGGCCATGAACGGCTAATCGACGGTCCCCGCCCGGAGGATGGAAC
>PNLC01000632.1 GCA_013822885.1 Bradyrhizobium sp. | reverse complement strand
CGAGCAGCGCCGAGCGGTCTTCGAGTTCTTCCCCCGCCGCGGCCACGCTGCCGCGGAAGAGCGTCAAAACAGTTTTGAACATTGGTGGCTCCCTGTGTTATGAGCAATGCTCATGATTTGAACGTAGCACATCTTGAGCATTGCTCAAGTATTATTTTGAGCGTCGCTCACGGAGCGTGAAACATGTCCAAGGCATTGGAAAGAAGAGCCAAACTCCGGGAATCCCTGATCCAGGCGGGGGAGCGACGGATTGCCGCAGGCGGGCTCGCTGGCCTGAAAACGCGCGATCTGGCGCGGGACATCAGCGTCGCCAACGGCGCGGTCTACAATCTGGTCGAGGACATGGACGAGCTGATCCTGCGCGTGGGGTCGCACACGCTTGGCCGGCTCGACGCCGCGCTCTCGGCCGCGGAAAGCGACGGCCCCACGTCCCCCCGCGAGACGCTGGTGCGCATCGCAGTCGCCTATTGCGATTTCGCAGCTGAAAATCTCGAACTGTGGCGTGCGCTGTTCGAACATCGGATGGCGCCGGGCAAGCCCGTTCCGGAATGGGCGATCAGCGAACAGATGAATCTGTTCCGCCACATCTACCAGCCGCTCGCCGCGCTGTTTCCGGAGCGAACGCCTCTCGAACTCGGCGTGATGGCGCGCAGTCTTTTCTCCGCCGTGCACGGCATGGTGCTGCTCGGCCTCGAGCAGAAACTGATCGCGGTGCCGATCGAGGCGTTACGCCACGAGATTGCGACCATCGTGCGGGCGATGGTCGACGGGCTGACGCCAAAGAACGGCTGAGTGCGGAAAGATACTCAGCCGTCCCTCGCCTTCGCTTGGAAAAACCTCAGACGGTCAAAACCGTCGAGCCCGTGGTCTTGCGCGCCGCGAGATCGGCGTGGGCCTTCGCCGCGTCCTTCAGCGGATAGGTCTGGTGCACCTCGATCTTGACCGCGCCTGACTTCACGACCTCGAACAATTCGTTCGCCATGGCGACGAGATTGTCGCGCTTGGCCGCATAGGTGTTGAGCGTCGGGCGCGTGACGTACAACGATCCCTTCTGCGCCAGCAGGCCGAGGTTGAGCGGTTCGACGCCGCCGGAAGATTGCCCGAACAGCGCGGCCACACCGAGCGGCGCCAAACAATCCAGCGATTTGAGGAAGGTGTCCTTGCCGACGGAATCGTAGACCACGGGCACCTTCTTGCCGCCGGTGATCTCGTCGACGCGTTTGACGAAGTCCTCGCGCGTGTAAACGATCGTGTGCGCGCAGCCATGGGCCTTGGCGAGCTCAGCCTTTTCGTCGCTGCCGACGGTGCCGATGACGGTGGCGCCGAGATGTTTTGCCCACTGGCTGAGGATCAGGCCGACGCCGCCGGCCGCAGCATGCAGCAGGATGGTGTCGCCGGCTTTGACTCTGTACGTCTGGCGGATCAGGTACTGCGTGGTCAGGCCCTTCAGCATCATGGCGGCGGCGGTCTTGTCGTCGATGCCATCGGGCAGCTTGAGCAGGCGATCGGCCGGGATCAGACGCGCTTCGGCATAGGCGCCGATCGGCGCATTGCCATAGGCGATGCGATCGCCCGGCTTCAGATCGGTTACCCCAGAGCCGACTTCCTCAACCACGCCGGCCGCCTCGCCGCCGAGCCCGCTCGGCAACTGCACGGGATAAACGCCGGAGCGGTGGTAGATGTCGATGAAGTTCAGGCCGACCGCGGTGTGGCGGATACGCGCCTCGCCCGGGCCGGGCTTTCCAACCGCGACTTCCTCCCAGAGGAGAACTTCGGGACCGCCGGTCTTGTGGAAGCGAATGGCGTGCGTCATGGGATTATCCTTTGGATGAAATGCGGGAAGCCTTCGTAGCAGGACCGGCTGGCGCCGGCGCTTCACGTCTCGATGATGACGTAGCTGTCTTCGACATGCACCGGGAAGGTTTCGGCCACATAAGGCCCCTTTTGCAGCTCCTCGCCGCTCTCGACCGCGACCGGATAGGAACGGACCTTGACGCGCTTCGGATCGAACCAGGACTGGCCGTTGCGCATGTCGAACTCCCAGCCGTGCCACGGGCAGCGCAAGAGTTCACCGACACGCGAACGCTCATAGACGCCCGGCTCCGGCGAGGTCAGCCGCGCGACGCAGGCGGCCTTCTCCAGCGGCGCGCCCTCATGCGGACAGCGATTGAGCAGCGCGAAGAACTCGCCGTTGACGTGGAACACGACGATGTCGCGGCCCTCGACGCCAAAAACCTTGTTGCCGCCGGGCGGAATCTCTGACGTGCGAGCGAGGATATGACGGGCCATGTTATCCTTGGTCCGCGTTCAGAACTTGTAGACCGAGCGCGCATTGCCGTTGAAGATCTTTCGGCGTTCGGCTTCCGTCAGCGGCGTCTTGAAGGCGTAGCGCGGATCGTCGAAATCCCAGTGCGGATAGTCCGACGAGAACAGCAGGCGGTCGACGCCGACCCATTCGATCAGCGAGCGCAGATGCTTGCCCTCGTCGGGTTCGTCGATCGGCTGCGTCGTGAACCAGAAATGGTCCTTCACATATTCCGACGGCTTGCGCTTCAGATGCGGCACCTCGCTGCGGAACGCTTCGAAATGCCGGTCCATCCGCCACGTCGCCGACGGGATCCAGCCGAAGCCGCCTTCGATGAAGACGATCTTGAGGTCGGGGAAGCGCTCGGGAATGCCTTCGAGCACGAGGCTGGTGAGCTGCGCCGCCATGGTATGCGCGTTGCTCTGGTGCTCCTCGACATAAAAGGACGGCCAGCCGCCGCCGGTC
>PNLC01000631.1 GCA_013822885.1 Bradyrhizobium sp. | reverse complement strand
ACGCGCTGCCGGTGCCGAGCCGCCTCCTGCCCGGCAATCACGACCTCGGCGACAATCCGACGGCGATCGGCCCGGTACCGAAGCAACCGGCGACCGAGAAGGAGCGAAAGAATTACATCGATGTGATCGGCGAAGACCGCTGGAGCTTCGACGAAGCCGGCTGGTGTTTTATCGGGCTGAACTCGCTGATCATGAACACTGGAATTGAAAGCGAAGCCGAACAGTTCGACTGGCTCAACTCGGAACTATCGAGAGCCAACGGCAAGCCGGTGGCGCTGTTTCTGCACAAGCCGCTCTATCTGAACACGCCCGATGATCCCGAGATTGAATCATCGGCGATTCGCTACGTCCCGCAGCCCCGGCGCAAAGAGCTGATCGAGATGCTTTCGGCGGTCGATTTGCGGCTGGTCGCCTCCGGCCACGTCCATCAGCGGCGCGACTTCACCTTTGGCCGCACCCGCCACGTCTGGGCGCCGTCGGCCGGATTCGTCATCCCCGACACGATGCAGGAAGTGATTGGACTCAAGGAAGTCGGGTTGGTCGAATATCGCTTTCAGCCCGACAGTTTTGAGGTCCGCCACGTTAGGGCGCCCGGCCAGACCGATGTCTGGCTGGACGAGTTGCTCGGCAAGATAGCCGCCGCCTGATCGCAAGGGCCAAGCACGCCAACCTCACGCCGCGTAATATCCGCCGTCGACCACATGCGCGGCGCCGGTCATGAAGGACGCCCGGTCCGAACACATCCAGGCCACGGCTTCCGCGATCTCGCCGGGAACGCCCATGCGCCGCATCGGCACCTTGGCCAGGATCTCGTCGCCGCGCTCCGCGATCGTCTCCTTCGTCATCGGCGTGGTGATGTAGCCGGGATTGACGCAGTTCACGCGGATGCCGTCCTGGGCATATTCGATCGCCGCGCTCTTGGTCAGCCCGACCACGCCATGCTTGGCGGCGACGTAATGGCCCGATGTCGCAAGGCCGATCAGGCCCGCGATCGAAGCCGTGTTGACGATCGCACCGCCGCCGCCCTGCGCCAGCATCTGCGCGACTTCGTGCTTGAGGCAGAGGAAGACGCCGGTGAGGTTGACCGCCAGCATGCGGTCGAACGCCTCCTGGCTGAGCTCGTGCAGGCGCTGGCCCGCCGGGCCGACGGCGCGCGGCGCGATGCCGGCATTGTTGAACGCGCAATCGATCCGCCCGAAGGCCGAGACCGCGCGGGCTACCATCGCGGCCACATCCGCCTCACGCGTGACGTCGCCGCCGATCGCGATCGCCTGGCCGCCGGCCGCGTTGATCAGCGCGATCGTCCCTGCAGCGTCCGCCTCGGCGCGGTCGGCGACCGCCACGCGAGCGCCCTCGCGTGCCATCACCACCGCGGTCGCCTGCCCGATGCCGGAAGCGCCGCCGGTCACGAGCGCGACCTTGCCTTCAAGAAATCCTGCCATGTTTCATCTTCTCCGAGATGTTGTGACGGCTTACGCCTTGTCCGGACCGACGCGCACCAATTGCTTGCCGAAATTGGCGCCCTTCAAGAGACCCATGAACGCGGCCGGCGCGCTGTCGAGACCTTCGGTGACGAACTCCTTGTGCTTGACCTTGCCCTCGCGCACCCATTGCGACATGTCGCGCAGGAAGTCGCCGTGACGCGCGGCGAAATCGCTGACGATGAAGCCGCGGATGGTCAGCCGCTTGGTCAGTACTGCACGCATCATCTTGCCGGCCCAACTCGGACTGGTCTCGCCGAAATTATTGTACTCCGAGATCAGGCCGCACACGGGCACGCGCGCAAACGCGTTGAGCAGCGGGAACACCGCCTCGAACACCGCGCCGCCGACGTTCTCGAAATAGACGTCGATGCCCTTTGGGCAGGCATCCTTCAGCTTCGCGGCAAGGTCCGGATCGCGGTGATCGAGGCAATCGTCGAAGCCGAGCTCCTTCTTCACATAGTCGCACTTCTCCTTGCCGCCGGCGATGCCGATGGCGCGTGCGCCCTTGATCCTGGCGATCTGGCCGACGGCGGAGCCGACCGCGCCGGAGGCCGCGGCGACGACGACGGTCTCGCCGGCCTGCGGCTTGCCGATGTCGAGCAGGCCTGTGTACGCGGTCATGCCGGGCATGCCGAGCACGCCGATGGCGGTCGAGATCGGGGCAAGCTTCGGATCGATCTTGGCCAGCCCCTTGCCGTCGGAGATCGCATGCGTCTGCCAGCCGGCGCGCGACAGCACGATGTCGCCCTTTGCGAATGCGGGATTGTTCGACGCGATCACTTCGCTGACGGTGCCGGCCTCCATGACGCCGCCGACCGGCACCGGCTGGGCATAGGACGGCCCGTCGCTCATGCGCCCGCGCATGTAGGGATCGAGCGAGAGCCAGATCGTGCGCAGGAGGACCTCGCCCGCGCCGGGGGTCGGGACCGGACATTCCTCGAGGCGGAAATCGGATGGTTTGGGTTCGCCGACGGGACGTGCGGCGAGGACGATGCGTTTTGCCGATGCGGGCATGGGGGTTTCCTCTTGGTTTTTGTTGTTCGTC
Source organism: Bradyrhizobium sp. (assembly GCA_013822885.1). Lineage (GTDB taxonomy): Bacteria > Pseudomonadota > Alphaproteobacteria > Rhizobiales > Xanthobacteraceae > Bradyrhizobium. The sequence continues at coordinate 249 of PNLC01000631.1, read as the reverse complement.
ATTGTGAGCGTAGCGAAGCAATCCATACCTCCGCAAGCGGCGAAATGGATTGCTTCGCTGCGCTCGCAATGACGGTGGCCAATGGCGCCTACACCAAGCGCAGTCATTCCGGGGCGCGAAGCGAACCCGGAATGACTGTGGAGAGATTACACCCCGCCCGGATAGTTCGGGCTTTCCCGCGTGATCGTCACGTCGTGGACGTGGCTTTCGCGCAGGCCGGCGCCGGTGATGCGGACGAACTGCGCCTTC
>PNLC01000630.1 GCA_013822885.1 Bradyrhizobium sp. | reverse complement strand
TAGTGGCGATCCCAGCAGGATTCGAACCTGCAACCCACGGAGTAGAAATCCGTTACTCTATCCAGTTGAGCTATGGGACCGTCAGGGGCGGCACCTGCCTTGGCGTTCGCCCTAGAAGCCTTCCTTATCTAGCACTGCCAATATGAAAAATCCGCTTTGCCGCCAAGACGGTCGAACCGATTTCTTTGGGCAGGCGACTAAGGCAGGCGGCGGGCTGTGGACCGCCTAACATAAAGCCAGCCGCCGGCCCTCCGCCGGGCAGGATGGCCGGTTTGGACTGCAGACGCCATGCGTGCGACCTTCTCGCAAGCCGAATCCAGTGCCATCAGTCCGTCACCTTTTCGCGCGTTTTCTGACGTTACGCGGCGTTGGTCCGCTGGGAGATCCATCATGATTGGTCTGGTTCGCGCCACAGTGATTTGCGCCACGCTGGCGCTTGGCCTGACGGCGGCGGGTGCCGCGGACAAGCCATTCAAGCGCGACGATCTCGCCGATTCGGCCGTGAAGCTGGAGGCCCAGATCAAGCGCGAGGCGGGGCCGGTTTCCAAATCCTCCGCGATGCTGCGCACCGACGCCGATGCCGCCTTCAGGCGCTCGGACTTCAGGGCAGGCCTGCAGATTCTCGGGCAGATCGCGGCGACCAGCCCCGAAGACGGCGCCAACTGGCTGAAACTCGCCAAGACCGTCTTCCAGATCCGCTCCGCCAGTTCCAGCGAACAGACCTTTCTGCTCGAACGCGCGTCGACGGCGGCCTACATCGCCTACCAGCGCGCCGGCAATCAGGCCGAGGAGGCCGATGCGCTGGCGGTGATCGGCCGGGCGATGTCCGACCGCAAGCTGTGGCGTCCGGCGCTGGATAGTCTGCGGCTGTCGCTCGACCTGCGCGAGGTCGCCGAAGTCCGCGGCCAGTACGAGAAGATGCGTACCGAACACGGCTTCCGGTTGCTGGATTACACCGTCGATTCCGACGGCGCCTCGCCGCGGGCCTGCTTTCAGTTCTCCGAGGATCTTGCCAAGCGCGTCGATTTCGCGCCGTTCCTTGCGCTCGCCGGCACCGACAAGCCGGCGCTGACGAGCGAAGGCAGGCAGCTCTGCGTCGACGGGCTCAAGCATGGTGAGCGCTACAACATCAACCTGCGCGCCGGCCTGCCGTCCATGGTGAAGGAGACGCTGCCGAAATCGGCCGAGTTCAACATCTATGTCCGCGACCGCAAGCCGTTCGTGCGTTTCACGGGCCGCGCCTATGTGCTGCCGCGTACCGGCCAGCGCGGCATTCCGCTGGTCAGCGTCAATACGCCTGCCGTGAACGTCAACGTATTCCGGATCGGCGACCGCAACCTGATCAATACGGTGGTCGACAGCGACTTCCAGAAGACGCTCTCCAGCTATCAGCTCTCCGATCTTGGCAACGAGCGCGGCGTCAAGGTCTGGTCCGGCGAACTCGCGACCGCCAGCACGCTGAACCAGGATGTCGTGACGGCATTCCCGGTCGACCAGGCGCTCGGTGACCTGCAGCCGGGTGTGTACGTCATGACCGCCGCCGCCAAGGGTCCCGGCAGCGGCGACGATGACGGCTCGCTTGCCACGCAATGGTTCATCGTCTCCGACATGGGGCTATCAGCGTTTTCCGGCAATGACGGCATCCACGTGTTCGTCAACTCGCTGGCTTCGACGGCTGCCGTCGCCAGGGCCGAGGTGCGGCTGGTCGCGCGCAACAACGAGATTCTGGCCACGCGTAAAACCGACGATTCCGGCCACGTGCTGTTCGAGGCCGGGCTGGCGCGCGGCGAGGGCGGGCTTTCTCCCGCCTTGCTGACGGTCATGAGCGACAAGGCGGACTATGCGTTTCTCAGCCTGAAGACCAATGCGTTCGATCTCACCGACCGCGGCGTGTCGGGTCGCGTGGTTCCGCCCGGTGCCGATGCCTTCGTCTATGCCGAGCGCGGCGTCTACCGTTCGAGCGAGACGGTCTATCTGACCGCGCTGTTGCGCGACGGGCAGGGCAACGCCATGGCCGGCGGACCGCTGACGCTGGTGATCGAGCGGCCGGACGGCGTCGAGTTCCGCCGCGCGCAGCTCCCTGATCAAGGCGCGGGCGGGCGATCGATGGCCGTTCCGCTCAACTCGGCGGTCCCGACCGGGACCTGGCGGGTGCGGGCGTTCACCGATCCCAAGGGCTCGTCCGTCGGCGAGACCACGTTCATGGTCGAGGACTACATCCCCGAGCGGATCGAATTCGACATCTCGGCCAGGGAGAAGATGATCAAGGCTGACGCGCCGGTTGAACTGAAGGTCGCCGGCAAGTTCCTCTACGGCGCACCGGCGTCGGGCCTGCAACTCGAAGGCGACATGCTGGTTGCGCCCGCGGCTTCGGGGCGGCCGGGATATCCCGGCTACCAGTTCGGCGTGGCGGATGAGGAAACCGCCAGCAACGAACGCACCCCGATCGAGAACCTGCCAGAGGCCGACGCCAGTGGCGTTGCGACCTTCCCGGTGTCGCTCGCCAAGGCGCCGACCTCGACCCGTCCGCAGGAAGCGCAGATATTCATCCGCATGGTCGAGACCGGCGGCCGTGCGGTCGAACGCAAGCTGGTGCTGCCGGTGGCGCCGAGTTCGGCCCTGATCGGCGTCAAGCCGCTGTTCAGCGACAAGAGCGTGGCCGAAGGCGACAAGGCCGAGTTCGACGTCATCTTCGTCGGCGCCGACGGCAAGCAACTGCCGCGCGACGGCCTGCGCTACGAACTCCTGAAGATGGAGTCGCGCTATCAATGGTATCGGCAGAATT
>PNLC01000629.1 GCA_013822885.1 Bradyrhizobium sp. | reverse complement strand
ATTCGCCGACGAGACACACCACCTCGTTGCGCTTGATTGCAAACGAAACTTGTTCGACCGCGAACGGCCGGTCACCGCCCTCGGGCAGCGCGATCGAAAGGTTCTCGACCGAGAGCACGGATGCCCGGTCCTGCGCGCCTGTATCCATCATGCTCGCCGCCTCGAAACGCGCGGGTTGAGCACGTCAGACAGTCCCTCGCCGAACAGGTTGATTGCGAGCACCGTGAACAGGATCGCGAGCCCGGGAAACACGCTCATCCACCAGGCCTGCCGGATCACGGTGCGCCCGGCGCCGATCATGAACCCCCACGACATCAGGTTCGGATCGCCGAGCCCCATGAAGGACAGCGCGCTCTCCAGCAGGATCGCGGTCGCAACCGTCAGCGAGACGACGACCAGGATCGGCGAGATCGCGTTTGGCAGGATATGGCCGAGCACGATGCGGGCCGTGCTCTCGCCCTGGCACAAGGCGGCCTCGACGAACTCGCGGCCGCGCAGCCGCAGGAACTCGGCGCGCGTCAGCCGCGCCAGCGGCGGCCAGCTCACCGCGCCGATGGTGAGGATGATGGTGAGCAGCGACGGGCTGAAGGTCGCAACCAGCAGGATCGCCAGGATGAAGGCCGGCACCGTCTGGAACAGCTCCGTCACCCGCATCAGCACGAGATCGACCTTGCCGCCGAAATAGCCCGAGATGGCGCCGATCACGACACCGATCGTCATGGCGGCCATCGCGGATGCGATGCCGATCAGCAGCGAGACCCGCGCGCCGTGCGCCACGCCAGCCGCGACGTCGCGGCCGAGCGTATCGCCGCCGAGCCACATGCCGTCCTCGCCGGGCGGCGCAAAGGGCGTGCCGTTCATCTCCCACGGCGAGACCGGGAAGACCCAGGGCGCTGTGATCGCGACGATCAATACGATGACGAGGAGGACGAGCCCCGCCATTCCGCTCGGGTGCCGCAGGAAGGCTCTGAGCGCGTCCATCAGGCGGCTTCCGTCGTCATTCGCGGATCGATCAGGCGGTAGATCAGGTCGGTCACGAGGTTAAGCGCAATCACGATAATGGACAGGATCAGGAAGATGCCGAGCAGCACCGGATAGTCGCGCTGCAGCACGGCCTCGAAGGTGAGCCGGCCAAGGCCGGGCCAGGCGAACACGGTTTCGATCACGACCGCGCCGCCGACGAGCGCGCCCGCCTGCATGCCGGCCACCGTCACGACCGGCACCAGCGCGTTGCGCAGCATGTGGCCGACGACGATGCGCCCCGGCGCGAGGCCCTTGGCCCGCGCCGTCTTGATGAAATCCTGGTGCGATACCTCGATGATCGAGGAGCGCATCAGGCGAGCGTAGATCGCCAGATAGATCGCGGCGAGCGACATCACAGGCATGATCATGTGCCTGCCGATGTCGAGGACGCGTTCGATCGTCGTCATCTTCACGTTGATGGTCTCGTAGCCGAACGGCGGCAGCCAGCCGAGCGTCACCGAGAACACGAGGACGAGCATCAGCCCGAGCCAGAACACCGGCGTGGCGTAAAGCAGGAGCGAGAGCACTGTGAACAGCGTATCGACGATGCTGCCGGCCGCAAGGCCCGCCAGCGCGCCGAGCGTCGTGCCGATCAGCAGCGCGAGGCAGAACGCGGTGAGCGTCAACAACAGCGTCGCCGGCAGCCGCTCGAGAATGAGGTCGAGCACCGGCCGGCGCTGTCGGTAGGAATAGCCGAGGTCCAGCGTGAGCACGCGCCCGAGATGGCTGGCGAGCTGCACCAGATACGGTTTGTCGAGCCCGTATTCCTTGCGCAGATCGTCGAGGATCTTCGGGTCAGCGCCGCCCGACTGCCCCGCCATTACCATGGCGGGATCGCCTGGAGCAGCGCGGACCAGCACGAAGTTGAAGGTGGCGATGACAAGGATCACGGCGACGAGCCGCGCCAACCATGTGACGATCAAGAGCGCGATCCGCGCGGCGCTCCTCGTTCCGGTCACGATTTGTAGACCGAACCGAAGGTTTCATGGGAGCCGATCCCTGATGTCACGATGTTCTTGAACGCCTTGTCGTAGATGATGGGATATTCGAGCTCCAGCGTCCAGGCGACCGGTACGTCCTCGACGAGGATCTGCTGGACCTTGGAATAGAGTTCCTGCCGCTTGGCCTCGTCGAGCGCGACGGCGGCTTCCTCGAACAGCTTGTCGACCTCGGGGTTGGAATAACCTTGCGTGTTCGAGAACAGGATGCCCTTCTTGATGTTCGACGAAATGTAGGTGCGGGCGACGCCGAGCGCGGGATCGCCGAGCTGATAGAGCAGGTTCTGGGTCATCTCGTAGTCCCAGTTGCCGACCTTCTCGGCCCAGCCCGCCATGTCGGTGCCGACCAGAACGAGATCGATGCCGGCCTTGGAAAAACTCTGGCGGAAGAATTCGCCGGCGCGCTGATAGACCTCGCCATAGGGCGGCACCAGATATTTGAGCTCGACCCGCTTGCCGTTGGCGCCGGGCTTCAGGCCCATCTCGTCGAGCAGCTTGGTGGCCTTTTCGACCGAGAACTCGTAGCGCTTCACCTTGCCGTCGTAGAAGCGGGTCTTCGACGAGATCGGGCCGGTCGCGATCTTGGCGTTGCCGAAATAGATGCGCTTGTTCATCGCTTCGCGGTCGATCAGGTGCATGATCGCTTGCCGGAAGCGCTTGTCGTTCATGGGAGCTACGCGGTTGTTCATCTCGAGCCACTGATGCGGCGCGAAATACTCATAGCCCTTGGTCGTGAATTCGAGATTCTTCTGCGACTTGAAGCGCTGC
>PNLC01000628.1 GCA_013822885.1 Bradyrhizobium sp. | reverse complement strand
AATGCGGGAAGCCGGCATCACCGATCCCACCGATATCGCAAAAGTGCGCGCGCTCGGCGTCATCGACCTGCCGACCATCCAGAAGAAGCTGCATCTGCACTATTCGCTGTCGCTCGACCTGTTCGGCTCGGAGGTCTCGACCAACGCCGCCAACGCCTTCAATGCCGGCATCAAGGGCCGCTACCGCGAAACCCAGATCGACGACGACCATCAGCTCAAGAACTCGACCTATCCGGTGCTCAAGCTGGTCGACGGCGTGATCAAGCGCGTCGACGAGCCGGCGCTGACCGCGCTCAACATGCGGCTGCGCGACGACTACACGCAGGACTGCGTCAAGGGCATGCTGCGCTGGAACAAGGTGATCTCGACCGCCGGGTACCAGTTCAAGCTGACGCTGCCGAACGTCGCCTTCCACCGCCAGATCGGCGAGTTCAAGGGTATCCATGCCACGCCCGAGGGCGTGCTGATCGACGACGCCACCTGGAACGCCCGCAAGAGCGATTGGCTGCCGTCAACCGACGACGGCGACTTCATCGCGTCGCTGATGAAGCCGGTCACCGAAGCCGGCGCCTACGCCAACTGGATCTCGCCGCCAAAGGTCGGCATCGACAACAAGCCCGGCGATTTCGAGTACGTGAAGATCGAGACGTAAGGTGCGCGCAAGCCGCGGCTAAACGTAAACTGTCATTACCCGCGAAGGCGGGTGATCCAGTAAACGCCGGCAGTAATTGCAAAAACGCCGCGGCTAACCCATTAGAGCCGCGGCGTAACGGATACGCCTTCGCGGGTATGACGACGCGGTGGTGTGGAGTTCTACCCCGAAATCTCCAGCCCGGCATTCGCGTACACCACGCCGCCATCGACCGCGATGGTGTTGCCGACGACGTAATCGCCGGCGCGCGAGGCGAGATAGATCGCAATGCCTGCCATGTCCTCGTCGGTTCCGATGCGTTGGGATGGAATGCGCTTGGCGAGTTCATCCGACTGGTCGCGCGCGGCACGGTTCATGTCGGACGCGAACGCGCCCGGTGCGATCGCGGTGACGTTGATATTGTCCTTGATCAGTTTCGTTGCCATGCGCCGCGTCAGGTGGATCACGGCCGCTTTGCTCGCGCCGTAGGAATAGGTCTCACCCGGGTTGACGAAGATGCCATCGATCGAGGCGATGTTGATCACCTTGGCGGGCCGTTCGCGGCTCGCTGCCGCGCGCAGCGGTTTTGCCAGCGCCTTGGTCAGGAAGAACACCGACTTGACGTTGAGGTCCATGACCTTGTCCCAGCCGTTCTCCGGGAATTCGTCGAACTCCGCGCCCCACGCCGCGCCGGCATTGTTGACGAGGATGTCGAGCTTCGGCTCCAGCTTGATGAATTCGGCGGCGAGCCTGTCGCAGCCCTCGACCGTCGAAATGTCGATCGGCAGCGCGATGCATTCGCCGTCATAGGCGGCCGAGAGTTCCTGCGCGGTAGCCTCGCAGGGGCCCGCCTTGCGCGCCGTGATGTAAACTCTTGCCGCGCCCTGCGCGAGAAATCCGGCGGCGATCATCTTGCCGATGCCGCGCGACCCGCCCGTCACCAGCGCGACGCGGCCCTTCAGCGAAAACAGATCCTTGAACATGCGCTCCTCCATTGCTTTGCCCGAGGTTTTGAGCGCGAGATCATTGCGAGTCAAGGAAGCTCGTTTCTGTCGTCCCTGCGGACGCAGGAACCCATACGCCGCGGCCCGCGTAATGGGCACAACGGAAGACGGCTCGCTTCAACACTGAGAGCAGTAAGCTGCGAACGCAGAACGTCAGCCACAGCGTTCCATCGATAGATCACGCGGTATGGGTCCCTGCGTTCGCAGGGACGACTCGTGGAGAAGTTCAGGCCGCGTCGGTGCGGCGAAAGCCGTTCCACACCGCGGTGGCGGTGCCTGAGGTCAGGACCGGGATCATCCGCGCGTCCTGGTAGTTGCCGTTGAGGGAGACGCGCTGCAGCGCCGTCAGGTGATCGGCGCTTTCCGGAAAAATCATGCCCGGCCGCGTCGTCACCGCCGTCTTGAAGCCGGCGGCCTTCGCCAGCTTGAATTCGCGCGGGCCGGCGGCGATCCGGTCGCCATAGGGATAGGCGAGGTGGTGCACCGGCCGCTGCAGCGCCGCCTCGATCCGGACGCGGCTTTCGGCCAGTTCGAACGCGGCGGTCTCTTTGCTCTGTCGCGCCAGATTGCAGTGGGTAATCGTATGCGCGCCGATGGTCACCAGCGGATCCTTGGCAAACGCCTTGAGTTCGTCCCATGACATGCAGAAGTCTCGGGCCAGGGTGGTCTCGTCGATGCCGTGGCGCGAACACAGTGCGGAGACTTCGCGCTGCAGGTCGCGGTCGTCAGGCAGGGTGCGCAGCCAGTCGTGGACCCGCTCGAAGGCGGCCTGCTTGCCTGCCGGCGTCGAGGTATCGAGACGGACCGGCACGCCGCCGATCGGGACTTCGATCGAGGAAGCCTTGTCGATGACCCGCTCGAGCCCGATCCACCACAGCCGTCCGGTGCCTTCGGCGAAATCGCTCGCGACATAGGTGGTGAGGGGCGCGTCAAATTCGCGCATGACAGGCAATGCGAAATCGCGGTTGTCGCGATAGCCGTCGTCGAGGGTGAAACAGGCGAAGCGCCGCTCGAAAGTGCGTTCGCAAAGTCTCTGGTGCACCTCGTCCATGGCGACGAGATCGACATCGAGGGCGCGAAGATGCGCCAGTACGGCGCGCAAGAACTCCGGCTCAACCTCCAGGTGATGGTTCGGTTGAAACTCGCCTTCGCGCCTC
>PNLC01000627.1 GCA_013822885.1 Bradyrhizobium sp. | reverse complement strand
CGAAGCCTGCGAGCGCAGCGTGGACGAGGCGCCGTTCAGCGCCGTCACGATTTCGTTGATCGCAGCGTTGTCCTTGAAGGCGCCCGTGTTCAGGACGTCAAGGCCGAGGCCGGCGGGATTGAAGTTCACGCCCTGGATGTTCAGCGTGGACTTGCCGGTTTCGTTGAAGGTCAGCTTCAGGGTGTCACCGCCGAGCAGGTTGATGCCGTTGAAGGACGCGTCCTGCGAAGTGGTGGTGATCTGGTTGATGATGTTGTTGTACTGGAACACCAGATTGTCTCGGGTCAGCTTGGCCGATGCGTCAACAACCGGAGACGGAGCCGTGGTACCAGCAGCGAAGGCCTGGCTGGCGCCGACCGCGGAACCGGTGATCGCACCGATCGTGGCCGAAGCGGCTTCGTTGGTCGTGGTGATCGTCAGCTTGCCGGACACGAACGTGGCCTGCAGGTTATTGGCCGCAAGGGCATCGTTCAGCTGGTTGAGCGAGCCGATGCGGCCGGGAGCCGCACCGAACACGATGTCGGTGGCAGTGCCTCCGCCAGTCGCCGCGATCTTCAGGGTCTTGCCTTCCAACACGCCCGGGACTTCCGTGCGGGCCAGCGTCACGCCGCCTGCCAGACCCAACGCGCTGAGGGCTGCCGTGTTGTTGCTGGTCAGCGCCAAGTCGCTCAACGTGCCGGTGTTCAGCGTGATCTGGTTACCGGTGATGGTCGAGGCGGTCGACGAGCCAGTCAGACCGTCGATCTTGCCCAGCAGGCCGGTGACGTCGCTGTCGATCCTGATCTCGTTCGGATCGTTGCCGGTCGCGGTCGCGGCCACGAAGGTCAGCGTCTTGCCGTTGACGGTGAGGGTGTCACCTACCGCGAAGCCGTTCGACAGCGAAGCTGCCGTACCATCGCCGACGTTCAGCTTGGTCGCGCCGACCAAAGCTGCGGCAGTCACGGCGCCACCGGTACGGGCGCCGGTGTTGGCAGCCGGAGCGCTGAGGCCGAGCTTAGCGAGCGCAGTACCGCTCACGGCGAGATCGGAGGCCGTACCGGTCTTCAGGGTGATGATGCCGCCCGTTGCCGTCGACGCGTTGGCCGGGGTCGCGTTGCCCGACAGGGTATCGATCGCCGCGACCAAATCGGTCAGCGAGGTATTGACACCCAACGTATAGGCGGTGCCCGAACCGACGAGGCCATTCGCGCCCGCTTCGAAGGTGATCGTCTTGCCGTTGACGATCAGCGTATCGGCGGCAGCGACCCCAGTGGTGAGGGTGAGGTTCGACAGCAGCGTCGAAGGGGTCGCGCTGGCCGGGCCGGCGATCGTGAGCTGGGTGCCCGCGGTCAGTGTGGCACTGACATACGCACCGCGCTGCGGCGCTACTGTACCGGTGAACTCGGCGTTGATCGGGTCCTGATTGGCGACGAGATTGTCGGCGGTTGCGCCATCGATCACGACGGACGTGAACGAGGACTTGGTCGAGAAACCGACCGTCGTCTGCAACGCCTGATTGGCGACAGACTTGGCGGAGTCAACGAGCTTCTGCAGCGAGGTGATGCCGGTGTTGGCAGCCTGCAGGACCTGCACGCCGTTGCCGATGCCGTCGAGGAGATTGTTGATGTCGCCGGCGCGCGCATCGAGCGAAGACGCCGTGAAGAAGTTGGTCGGATTATCGAGGGCCGAGTTGACCTTCTTGCCGGTGGCAAGGCGGTTCTGCGTGGTGGCGAGCAGATCGGCGGTCGACTGCAGCGAGAGAAGGTTCTGGCGAACCGACGAGGAGAGAACAATACCTGACATTACTCATATCCTTCTGGATGACACTATTGACGCACGCCGCAACTTTCATTCGGCGCGGTGCCACACTGGTCCTCCAGCGCTACCCATTCGTTAACTTGCCCGTCCGTACGAACACGCCAGGCGCAGAAAACGCGCACGACCGTCAGTTATGGTAAACAGGATCTTACCGGTGCGGAACGCGGTTCGCCGCCCGTCACGTGCGCGCAAAGCCGTCTCGATCATGGCGCGCGTTTCAGCAAGGCCGCGGCGTCAATCACAATCGCGCAGACATCGATTATGCGCGAAAAGTACGCGCGAGCGCCGCTTCGAATTCGAGTACAATGCGACCGGTCGCCGAACGCGACAATAGAAGTGCAACCGCATACGGAAGCGTCCGGCCAACGACCATTCACGCTTCCGTGAAGCCGCCGACGGCTCGGCGACATATTTCCATCCGGCAATTTTCCTTGCCAACGATATGAGCAGGGATCATCCTGTCATACGGATCGTACGTGCCAGACGCCCCGAGACCGGCTTTGCCCGTAAGGCAGGAGACTGCTTTGGATTCAGCCCCTCGTTCACCGAATGGATTCCTGTCCTCGCTCACGGCGGACGACTTCGAATTGATCCGCCCGCATCTGCGCACCGCCGACCTCAGCCAGGACATGGCGCTGATCGAAGTCGAAGAAACCCTTCGGCGCGCCTACCTCCCGCACAGGGGCGTGATTTCACTCGTCGTCAAGCTTGCGCGCGGCGAACATGTGCAGATCGCGATGGTCGGCCGCGACAGCATCTTCGGCGCGCTCTCGGCGCTCGGCGACGCCGTCGCGCTGAACAGCGCCGTGGTGCTGGTACCAGGCGTCGCCTCGACGATCGACCTCGACCAGCTTCGTTTTGCCGCCGACCAGAGCGCGACGTTGCGCACGGCGCTGGTGCGCCACGGCCTGGCGGTCTACGCGCAGGTCCAGCAGACCGCCGGCTGCAACGCCTCGCACACGGTGGAGTCGCGGCTGGCGCGGTGCCTGCTGCACAC
>PNLC01000626.1 GCA_013822885.1 Bradyrhizobium sp. | reverse complement strand
CGAAAACCTCGCTGATGAGATCTTCCGCGATCTGTTCGTCCCTTACGAGCCGAAGCCCGAAACGGAACACCCTGACATGGTGCCTTCCGTAAAGCACCTGCATGGCGAGCCGGTCGCCTTGAGCGATCCGGGCGATCAGAACGTCATCTGAAGCCGCCTGTGCCGCACTCAATGGCCGTCTCGCAAGGTTGGTATGAGAGGGGTGGCCGACGGTTCGACGGAGAAGGCAAGAATCTTCACATTACGGCAATGTCGTAAGCGCATGTGTGATCTATGCCACAAAAGGGCATGGCCCGGCGAGGATCCGGCCAGAACCAACGAAGCCCCAAGACTGGTATCATATTACGGAATCACCTTCCTAGAGAACGCGCCGCCCGTACGACCATACCAAGGCTTGGCCAACAGGGCAGCATCAGCTTGGTGATGGTTCCCGGGCCAAGGTTCCATACTATCGGAATCTGGCAGATTTCCGTTACGAAACAGCATACTGGCCCGCATGCCCGGACCGGAATCGACGCCAAAAGATACCAAAACTAAAGGCTTTGTTCCCTAAAGTTTCGTCCGGCAACCTCCATTCTCGGCGGAACATGAGCAGCGCGGCTTCATTGCTTCAAGGGCAAGGCTCCAACAGTGCGGTCGCGCACGGCGTCCGGCTGCCGCCCGAGCTATTGAAGCGCCGGACCGGACAGCGCCGCCAGATGCTGGCGGTGCAGGCTGTCAGCTACTCGCTCATCACCCTCGTTCTAGTGGTGTATGCTTACGCCGGCACCATCCCGATGATCATTCCGTCGGCCTATTTCCTGGTCGGCGTCGGACTGGTCTCGATATTCGTCGTGTTGTCAGAGGCCTGTTTCAACGACAGGTTCGAGGATCACTACCTCACCGTCTACCAGGTCGGCGGCCACGTCGCGATTCAGCTTTGTTTCCTGCTGGCGGCGCCCGAGATCGGCTTTGCCTTCCTCAGCGTCGTGTTCCTGATTTTCGGCTTCGGTGCGCTGCGGATGACTTCCCGCCAGGCCATCATTGCCTGGACGCTCACCATGATCGGCCTGGTGCCAATCTTTCTGTTCACCAGCACGCCGATCGGCCTGCCGATCGCGACCCCGGCCGAGCGTGTCGCCGCAATGCTTTCATACGTCCTCACGATCGGCCAATGCGCCTTCGTCGGCCTGTATGGCAGCACGATGCGCAAGATGCTCTACGACCGCAGTTTCGAACTCAAGGCGGCCAACAAGCGGATCGAGGAACTTGCCGAACTCGACGAACTGACGGGGGCCTCGAACCGCCGCAGCATCATGCGGGTGCTGGAGGAGGAAATCGCCCGCGCCGACCGCAGCGGATCGCCCTGCTCCATTGCGCTGATCGATCTCGACTGGTTCAAGCGCATCAACGACGCCTACGGCCACCCGACCGGCGACGAGGTGCTGCGCACATTTTCCATTACCATGTTCGCCAATATCCGCAGCGTCGACCGGTTCGGACGCTACGGCGGCGAGGAATTCCTGCTGGTGCTGCCCGATATGGATACGAACAGCGCGGCTGGGGCGCTCGACCGGCTGCGTGCGATCGTCGCCGATCTCGAATGGAGCGCATTCTCGCCGGGCATGAACGTGACGATGTCCGCCGGCGTTGCGACGCTGAAGCCCAACGAAACGTCAGACACATTCCTCGCGCGCGCCGACCGCGCGCTTTACGCAGCCAAGGCGCAAGGGCGCAACCGCATTACGAGCGCCTGATCCAGATTTTTTAAGTTCCGGTTGCGGAGAATCCAACGCCGGTTTTCTTCTCCAGGACAGAGTCATGAGTTCGAAAACAGCTACCTATCCCGGACATCTGCTCGACGAGCTGCAGAGCACGCTGGCGCATGGCACCGTCGCCCGCCGGGTGGAGACCCTGCGCCGTGTGACGGATCTCTTCATCAACGGCGCGATCGACTATTCCGACGAACAGATCGGGCTGTTCGACGATGTGTTCCAGTGCCTGATCGATCACATCGAAACTTCGGCCAAGGCCCTGCTCGCCAACCGCCTTGGCCCGATCGACACCGCGCCGCCGCTAACCATCCGCGCGCTCGCCTTCGACGACGTCATCGAGGTAGCGGGACCGGTGCTGTCGCGATCCAACCGGCTTGACGACAAGACCCTGATCGAGAACGCCCGCAGCAAGAGCCAGGCGCATTTGATGGCGATTTCGACGCGAAGGGTGTTGAGCGGCGCCGTCACCGACGTGCTGGTCCAGCGCGGCAACGACGAGGTGGTCCAGAGCACTGTCAACAATCCCGGCGCGGAGTTCACCGAGCGCGGCTTCACCCGCCTGGTCAGCCGCGCGGAAGGCGACGACACCCTCACGATCTGCATCGGTCAGTGTCCGGCCATACCGCGGCATCTGTACCTGAAACTGCTCGCGAAGGCATCCGACACGGTGCGGCAGCGGCTGGAGGCCGCCGACCCGCAGCAGGCTGCCCGGGTGCCGACCGCCGTCAAGGAGGCAACGCGGCGTGCGCGCTCGGCGACGTCGACGATGACCAGGAACACCGAAATCGCCCATGCGCTGATCAAGTCGCTGTATGACGACGGCCGGCTCGACGAATCCCTGGTGGCGTCGTTTGCGGAGTCCGGAAAATTCGACGAAGCCAACGCGTCGATCGCGGCGCTGGCCAACATGCCGGTGGCGATCGCCGAAAATATGATGATCGAAAGCCGGGCCGAAGGCGTGATGATCCTGGCGAAGGTCGCGGGACTTTCGTGGCCAACCGTCAAGACGATCATCAACATGCGCGATGAGCTGGCTGGCGGAGACCTGACCGATATCGCCG
>PNLC01000625.1 GCA_013822885.1 Bradyrhizobium sp. | reverse complement strand
CTCGCAATGCCGACAGCCGGGACCGCACCGCGCTCTGGATCGTCGATGCCGGCCACAAGGAAACAAAACTTTCCTTCGCGGCGCTCTCGGCCCGTTCCAACCAGGTGGCGAACTTCCTGCGTGCGCAGGGGCTGAAGCGCGGCGATCATCTGCTGCTGCTGCTCGGCAACGTCGTGCCGTTGTGGGAGACCATGCTGGCGGCAATGAAGCTCGGCGTGGTGGTGATCCCCGCGACCACCCTGCTCACGCCGGACGAACTGCGCGACCGGCTCGATCGCGGCCGGGCGAGGGCGGTGGTGGCGTCCCAGGATCAGGTCGCGAAGTTCGCAGGCCTCGGAGGAGACAGTCTGGTTCGCATCGTGGTCGGCGCGACGTCGAAGCACGACGGCTGGCTCCCCTTCGAGCAGGCGGCAAGCGCGTCCGAGACCTTTGCGCCCGACGGTCCGACCAACGCCGACGATCCGATGCTGCTTTATTTCACCTCGGGCACCACGGCGAAGCCAAAGCTGGTGCGGCACAGCCAGCGCAGCTATCCCGTCGGGGCGCTGTCGACGATGTTCTGGCTCGGGCTGCAGCCCGGCGACGTGCATTTGAATATTTCTTCGCCCGGCTGGGCCAAGCATGCCTGGAGTTGCTTCTTCGCGCCGTGGAATGCCGGCGCCACCGTGTTCGTCGTCAACCAGCCGCGCTTCGATGCGAAGTCGCTGCTCGCGACCGTCGGCCGGTGCGGCGTCACCACGCTGTGCGCGCCGCCGACGGTGTGGCGGCTGTTCATCCAGGAGAAGCTTGCGGACTTCAAGGTTAGCCTGCGCGAGGTCTGCGGCGCGGGCGAACCGCTCAATCCCGAAGTGATTGATCAGGTGAAGGCCGCCTGGGGGCTCACCATCCGCGACGGCTACGGCCAGACCGAAACCACCGCGCTATCAGGCAATTCGCCGGGCCAGAAGGTCAAGATCGGCTCGATGGGCCGCCCGCTGCCGGGCTATCGCGTGCAGATAACAGACCATGACGGCCACATTACCAGGGAGGGCGAGGTCACGCTCGTGCTCGGCGCCGACCGTCCGGCGGGGCTTATGCAGGGCTATCAGGGCGACGACGGCAAGCTCTCCGGCGCCGACGGCGATCTCTACCGCTCGGGGGACGTGGTGTTTGCCGACGGCGAGGGCTACCTCACTTTCGTCGGCCGCTCCGACGACGTCTTCAAATCCTCCGACTACCGCATCAGCCCGTTCGAGCTGGAAAGCGTGCTGCTGGAACATGAAGCGGTGGCCGAAGCCGCGGTCGTGCCGAGCCCCGATCCGATCCGGCTCGCGATCCCCAAGGCCTACGTTCTGCTGGTGTCGGGCGTGGAGCGCACGCCGGAGACCGCGCTGTCGATCTTCAAGCACCTGCACACCCGGCTGGCGCCGTTCAAGCGCATCCGCAAGATCGAGCTGGTGACGGAGCTGCCCAAGACGATCTCCGGCAAGATCCGCCGCGTGCAGTTGCGCCGCCTCGAGCATGACGATAATCGCGAGGACGCGTTGCGCGGCGCGGAATTCCGCGAAGATGAATTCCCGGAACTGCAGACGGTGCGGACCGCCGGGTTGGAGAACTGATCGATGAATGAAGTCTGGAAGAAGCCGCCGGTCTCGTTTGAGGCCTATCAGGCCATGGTCGGCAAGGAGATCGGTGTGTCGTCGTGGCACCTGATCGACCAGAATCGGATCAACGTCTATGCCGACGTGATCGAGGACCGCCAGTTCATCCATGTCGATCCCGAGCGTGCCAGGAAAGAGACCGCGTTCGGCAACACCATCGCGCACGGATTCCTCACGATGTCGCTAATGAGCATCATGTCCTACGAGGTGATGCCCGTCATCGAAGGCACAGCGATGGGCGTCAATTACGGCTTCGACAAGCTGCGCTTCCTATCGCCGGTCCGCGCCGGCTCCCGCGTTCGCGGCCGGTTCACCCTGGTGGAGGCCAAGCTGCGCAAGCCGAAAGAGCTGCAATCCCGCACCAGCGTCACCGTCGAGATCGAGGGCGAGGAAAAGCCCGCGCTGGTCGCCGACTGGATCGGGTTAATTTACTTTAACTGACCTCTCGTTCGTCGTTGCCGGGCTTGACCCGGGCATCCATCCTTGTTCAAAACCTGTCAATCGCGGGCCCGGTGTTCCCCTCCCCCCTTGTGGGAGAGGGGGGCGCCGAACGCAGTTCGGCGACGGGTGAGGGGTTTTCTCCACAAGCACGCCAGCCGAGACAACCCCTCATCCGGCGCTTTGCGCCACCTTCTCCACAAGGGGAGAAGGAAGAAGAACCAGGAATTTGGTATGGCAATCAGGTTTGACGGACGAATCGCTATCGTCACCGGCGCGGGCAATGGTCTGGGACGGGCGCATGCGCTGGGGCTGGCGAGCCGCGGCGCCAAGGTGGTGGTCAATGATTTCGGCGGCGCCCGCGATGGCTCCGGCGGCTCGCTGTCACCGGCCGAAGCCGTGGTCGAGGAAATCCGCAAAGCGGGCGGCACGGCGATGCCCGACGGTGCCGATGTTTCGAACTTCGAGCAGGTCACCGCCATGGTCGAACGCGCCACCAAGGAATGGGGCAGCGTCGATCTCCTCTGCGCCAACGCCGGCATCCTGCGCGACAAGTCCTTTGCCAAGATGGAGGTGGACGATTTCCAGAAGGTGATGGACGTTCACCTCACCGGCACCTTCTACTGCTGCAAGGCGGTGTGGGCCGGCATGCGCGAGCGCAACTATGGCCGCATCGTCGTCACCACCTCGTCGTCGGGCCTGTTCGGCAATTTCGGCCAGGCCAATTACGGCGCGGCCAAAGCCGGCATGGTC
>PNLC01000624.1 GCA_013822885.1 Bradyrhizobium sp. | reverse complement strand
GGGCGCATCGGTACAGTGCATGCAGGCCATGGAGACCGAGCGTTCGCCGGGCTTGCCGTCATTGATGGTGACGACGCGGCGGCGGTTGATGCCCCACGGCACTTCATGTTCGTTCTTGCAGGCCGTGACGCAGGCGTTGCACTCGATGCAGCGATCGGCATCACAAAGAAATTTGACGCGAGCCATGATTTATTTCTCCTCTCACGCCGCTTGAATCTGGCACAGGGTCACCTTGCCCTCGTGCATGCCGGTAACCGGATCGTAGCCGTACGAAGTGATCGTATTGACGCTTTCGCCGAGCACGATCGGATCGGCCCCCTTCGGGTATTTGCTGCGCTGGTCGACACCCTGGAAGTAGCCGGAGAAGTGGAATGGCATGAACGCCACGCCCTTGCCGACACGGTCGGTCACCAGCGCCTTGACCCGCGCCTTCGAGCCGTTTTCCGGACCCAACACCCAGACCCAGCCGCCGTCCTTGATGCCGCGTTCGGCGGCGTCCGAGGTGTTGACCTCGACGAACATGTCCTGCTGCAATTCGGCAAGCCACTTGTTCGACCGCGTTTCTTCGCCGCCGCCTTCGTATTCGACCAGACGTCCCGAGGTGAGGATGATCGGGAATTGCTTGGCAAGTCCCTTCTCCACCGCCGCCTTCTGGATCGAGAAGCCGAGATTGGCCATGCGGAACTGGCGGCCGTCCGGACGCGTCGGATATTTGGCGACGAGATCGGGGCGCGCCGTGTAGATCGGTTCGCGATGAACCGGCACGGGATCGGGCAGATTCCACGCCACTGCACGCGCCTTGCCGTTGCCATACGCCATCACGCCATGTTCGAGCGTCACGCGAATGATGCCGCCGGACAGGTCGACCGCCCAGCCGACGCCGTCAGGATTGTTGCCGCCGATCTTCTGGATCGTCGCCAGTTCGGCCTCGGTGAGATCCTTGTCCCAGCCGAGTTTCTTGAGCACGCCGTAGGTGAACTCGGGATAGCCGTCGGTCAGTTCCGAGCCCTTGCTGTAGGAGCCCTCGGACAACAGGTTGACGTTCTTCACCGAACCGTCCGGCTGCTTCTCTTCGTACACCACGCCAAAGCGGGCGCGGAACGTACCGCCGCCGTCCTTGGCATGAAGGTTGGTGTTGTAGAGCGTGTGCGTGCCCGGGTGCTTGATCTGCGGCGTACCCCAGCACGGCCAAGGCAGGCCGTAATAGTCGCCGCCGATCTCGGGTTCGTCGGCCTTGGCGCGCAGGGTCACCAGGTCGAACTTGCCCTGGTTGTTCATATGCGCCTTCAGACGCTCCGGCGACTGGCCGGAATAGCCGGTCGAGAAGCCGCCGCGATTGATTTCCCGCAGCACATCCTCAGGCAGCGGGCGCTTGTTCTCCACCTTGATGTTCTTGAACATCCGGTCGGCAAAGCCGAGCTTCTCCGAAAGACGATAGATAATCTCGTAATCGTCCTTCGATTCGAAGATCGGCTTGACGATCTGCTCGCCCCACTGGATCGAACGGTTGGAAGCCGTGCGCGAGCCCGAGGTCTCGAATTGCGTACAGGCCGGCAACAGGTAGGTGCCGTTCTTGCGCTCGGAGATCGCGGCGAACGTGGTCGGATGCGGATCGGCGACCACGAGCAGTTCCAGCTTCTCCAGGCCCTTCACCATCTCGGTCATGCGCGGCACGGTATTGCCGCCGTGACCCATGATGACCACGCCCTTCACGGCATCGCGCTGGTCGACTTCATCGGGGTTCGCCAGCGTCGCATCGAACCAGCGGGTCCACGGGATACCCGGCAATTCCATGTTCTGCTTGCGGTTACGGGCCGGACGGCCGGCCTTCGCCGGTACTTCGTCGAAGCGCGCCTGCAGATAGTCGTACTCGACCTCCCAGACCCGCGCCCAGTGCTTCCAGGCACCCTCGACCAGGCCGTAATAGAGCGGCAGCGTCGTGATATCGAGGCCGATATCGGTCGCGCCCTGCACGTTGCAGTGGCCACGGAAGATGTTGGCGCCGCCGCCGAACGTGCCGACGTTGCCGGTCGCCAGCAGCAGGTTGCAATACGCGCGGACGTTGGCCGTACCGACGGTGTGCTGGGTGCCGCCCATGCACCAGATGAAGGTCGACGGCTTCTGCTTGGCGAAGGTCTCGGCGACCTTCTTCATCTGCTCGCCGGGAATCCCGGTGACGCGTTCGACTTCCTCCGGCGTCCACTTCGCGACTTCGGCGCGGATCTGGTCCATGCCGTAGACGCGTTGCTTGATGAATTCCTTGTCTTCCCAGCCATTGTTGAAGATGTGGTGCAGCATGCCCCAGATCACCGCGATGTCGGTACCGCTGCGGAACCGGACATATTCGGTGGCGTGAGCGGCCGTGCGGGTGAAGCGCGGATCGAGCACGAACACGTTGGCGCGGTTGAGCTCCTTGCCGGTCAGAATGTGCTGCAGCGATACCGGATGCGCTTCGGCGGCATTCGAGCCCATGAAGACGATGGTCTTCGAGTTTCGGATGTCATTGTAGGAATTGGTCATCGCGCCGTAGCCCCAGGTATTGGCGACGCCGGCGACGGTGGTGGAGTGGCAGATGCGGGCCTGGTGATCGATCGAATTGGTGCCCCAGAAGGCCGCGAACTTGCGGAACAGATAGCCGCCTTCATTGGAGAATTTCGCCGAACCCAGCAGGTAGACCGAGTCGGCGCCGGACTTGGCGCGGATCTCGAGCATCTTGTCGCCGATCTCGTTGATGGCCTGATCCCACGAGATCTTCTGCCATTCGCCGTTGACCAGTTTCATCGGGTATTTCAGACGGCGGTCGCCGTGCACGAGTTCGCGCACCGACGCGCCCTTGGCGCAATGCGAA
>PNLC01000623.1 GCA_013822885.1 Bradyrhizobium sp. | reverse complement strand
AAATTGTGCGGTTCAACGGTCAAGATCGACCTCAGGATGGATGGCCCAGTCGTGAGCGACTTCGCCCATGACGTGAAGGCCTGCGCGCTGGGCCAGGCCTCCTCCTCGATCATGGCCAGCCATGTGGTGGGCGCGACGGCCGGCGAGTTGCGCGAATTGCGCGAGACCATGCGCAAGATGCTGAAGGAAAACGGCAGGCCCCCGGACGGGAAATGGGCCGACCTCGCGCTGCTGGAACCGGTGCGGGACTACAAGGCGCGGCACGCCTCGACCATGCTGACCTTCGACGCGGTGGTCGATGCGATCGGGCAGATCGAAGCGAAGGCGAAGCAGACAGCGTCGGCGTAGGGGCAGATCCCCGCCCAGCACGATTCTGTCATGCCCGCGAAGGCGGGCATCCAGTAAGCCGGGAATTCTCGATCGATCACCGCCGCCGCGTACTGGATCATCCGCCTTCGCGGATGATGACAGCGTTGGTGACGGTAGAGCCTACTTCAGCGGCTGCGTCGGCGCGGTCGCGGCGCCGCCGGTCGGGGCCGTGGCCTCGGCGGTCTTGGTCGATTTGCCCGGTTGGGCTTGCGCCTCGCCCTCGACGGCGGAACTGACAAACCGGTCCTGCATGGGCTTGGATGGCTTCGCATCGGCCATCGGCACTCCGGCATTGCCCTGCGGGAACACATCGGCGGCCGACTCGGTGGTGACGAGATTGGCCAGTCGCAACTCGGCGCGCGACATCCGGTGCAGATCTTCCCACGGCGGCACGCTGAGCGCGAGCGACAGCAGATCGCCGGTGCCGCCCATGTCGAAGGTGTATTTCGCGAGACGGCCGATGTCGCGCTCCACGATCATCAGATCCTGGGCGGTATAGGTCGCAGCCTTGGCATCATCGGCACGATCGCCCATCCAGATCTGGTGAACGCGGACATGCGCCGTGGGCGGCACGTACCGGGTCTTGCCGGCAAGCAGCAGGAACGCGCACATCGACTCGCAGTACGCTTCCGGCACCACGCTTGCGCGTTCGCCCTGCTTCCGCACGGTAGCGCCAACGGTCGTCAGCGCACCTAGGCTGCGAAAGCGGCGCCCCAGCGCTATGGCATCGTTGACCGAGCCGCCGCTGGAATCCAGCACGATGGTTGCGCCGCCGAGTTGGCGATCCCTGGCGAACTCGTCGAACGCCTTGGGGCTATCCGCCGTGACGATGCCGACGGCCGAGACCCAGCCCTTGCAGTCCGGCTGGCAACCGACCCACGTGAATTGCATCGGCTGCTTGCGTTCCTCGAGGGTGCCGCCGGCATATGCCGAATTGCCCAGCGTCGTGATCGCACCGGGCAGTGCAAGACAGAGGGCGGTCGCGCCGAGGAGCGCCCAGCCGCGAAATTTCAGCGACGTCACTAGCCTCAATTTGGTTCCTTCCCCCAAGCCCCGTAAACGAGCAATGGCAATGGCCCCACTTCAACGCGACATGATTCTGTCATTCCGACGTTATCAAAACGGTACCCGCACGGTGGGGTGTCGTCCATAATACCTTTGCTGCGCTGCCATCGGAAACGTGCGATTGTTCGTGAAGTGTGGCGCAATATCCGCACCGTTGAGTTCCGTGCCGAGGAACCCCGCAAATTTACGTATGTGATTGCAGCACCTTGCCCATGTTCCGTTCATCGCGCCACTCATCGCCGCACTCTCCGCAATGCCCGGATTGCGGGGCCGCAGTGCGGCAAATGCCGCGCAACGCGGGGCGCGCGCTGATCTGGGTGTACCGGCACACGCTGTCGCCGCTCGTCGGCTACAACTGCCGGCATTTGCCGACATGCTCGGTCTATGGCGACGAAGCGATCGAGCGGTTCGGCTTGTGGGGCGGCGGCTGGATGACGCTGGCGCGCATCCTGCGCTGCCATCCGTTCGGCACGTCAGGGATCGACAACGTGCCGCTGACGAGGCCGCCGGGCGCGCGCTGGTACCTGCCGTGGCGTTACGGTCGCTGGCGCGGCGTCAACGGACCGTGAATCCACTCGCGCACGCTCGTCAGCGCCAGAAGAAGGGGAAGCCTCCGCCCCCTCTGGGCTGGGGACCTCCGCCAACATCCGCCGGCGGCCGGGGTCTGCGCGGACGGGATGGCGCCGTCGACGCCGGCGGTGGCGGCGCATCTGCCGATGGCGTCGCGTCGGAACTGGCCGTGCCGTCGTCTGGCAATCTCACCGACAGCAGCAAGTTCGATTCTGGCGTCCGCCAGCGATAGCCGATGCCGAAATCCATCGGCTGCGCGCGTCGAAACAGCGCGGCGTAGGATTCCTGATAGCGGCCGGGGAATTCATCGATCGGCCCGAGATAGCGGCCGAACGGAAAGAAGCGCCATTTCCTCGAGCCGTAGTAGGCGAGCGGTATCCCGGAATCGTCCTGGATGATGGTGGCGCTGTTGGCGAGCAGGAAGTCGCGCACCGTGGTGAAGTTGCTGGAGTGCAGGAGATAGGATGCGCTCTTGATCAGGCTGTTGCCGGGCGCAAGCGTTGCGCAGAATTTCAGGAAGCCGCTCGCCTTGACGCCGGAATTGGAAAGATCGGTCGAGAAATAATACAGCGTCTTCTCCTGGCCGTCGGTGCCTGCAAAGATGATGCGCGCGCCGCGCGCAGCGTTCGGTCCGGGGTTTTCGCCGGCGAGGTACATGGCGCCGTTGCTGTCCAGCGCAATCGGATCGACGCTCCTGATGGTCTTGTCCGACCGCGCCAGGAATACGTAGAGGATCGGCAAGGTACCGCTGATCTGGCCCTCGCGCAGGTCAACCTTCATCTCCTTGGTGATGAAGAAGCTGAAGCTCAGGATCGAACCCAGCGAACGCTCGACGTTGTAGAGCGC
>PNLC01000622.1 GCA_013822885.1 Bradyrhizobium sp. | reverse complement strand
GGCAGGGGTCTGGACACGGCGGTGTCTTTTGCGGAAGGATTGACCCGGTCGAAGGCGAAGACGCTGCTGCATTAGAGCGTTTTCGAGCGAAGTGGATATCGGTTCGCGTGAAGAAAACGCGTCAAAACAAGGATCTAGAGCTTCGGTTCTGATTCAATCGGAACCGAAAATGCTCTAGTGCACGATCGGGAAGAGCAGGTGCCGGTTTTCCGCGAAGATCGTGCGCCAATGATGTGAGGGGCGTGGAGAGTTACGGAATGGCCCTGTTTCGTTTGCCATCCAGCGGACCGGCCGCGCTGATGCCGCGCGGCCACGGCCTGCTGCTGCGCGCGCCGCAGATGGCGGATTTCGTGCAATGGGCGCAGCTGCGGGAAAGCAGCCGCGCCTACCTGACGCCATGGGAGCCGATCTGGCCGTCGGACGACCTCACGCGCGCCGGGTTTCGCCGCCGCCTGCGCCGCTACGCCGAGGATATCGCGGCCGACCGCTCCTATCCGTTCATCATCTTCCGGGAGTCGGACGGCACCATGGTCGGCGGCATCACGCTCGCCAATGTCCGCCGCGGCATCGTGCAGGCCGGCACCATCGGCTACTGGGTCGGCGAGCCCCATGCCACCCGCGGCTACATGACGACGGCGCTGCGCGTGCTGTTGCCGACGCTGTTCGGCGAACTCAATCTGCACCGGATCGAGGCCGCCTGCATCCCGTCCAACCGGCCGTCGATCCGGGTGCTGGAGAAGTGCGGCTTTACCCGCGAAGGGCTGGCGCGGCGCTATCTATGCATCAACGGCGTCTGGCAGGACCATCTGCTTTTCGGACTGCTGCACGAGGACTTTCGCGGCTGAACCCGCGACCTTGTCCTACTTTTGGGTGCCTTGGGTTCGCCGCCATTGGGCTGTTATAAGGCCGCCGGAACAATGACACGGGACGCTGGATGTCAGGGACGTCGCATGGGTGACAAACGCTGGGCAAGGGTCATGATCGCGGCTGCGGTTGCGGGCGGGATGGCCTGCCTGATGGCTGGCCCGACGAAGGCTCAATCGCTGACGGACCGCTTCAAGAGCCTGTTTGGCGGCAAATCGGACGAGCCGGCTGCGGCCACGCCCGGGGCGGCGGCAGAGCAGGACACCGGCGACCTGACCTGTCCGCCGGTCACGGTCCGGGCCGGTGCATCGACCTATGCGGTGGCGCCGCCCGGCAAGCAGCCGGTCGGCAACGATCTGCGCTTTCAGGCCTCGATTACCAAGATGGCCCGCGAATGCACGGTCAATGGCGGCGTGATCACGGCGCGGATCGGTATTCAGGGCCGCGTCATCGCCGGTCCCGCCGGCGCTCCGTCGTCGGTGCAGGTTCCGATCCGGGTGGCGGTGGTGCAGGGTGGTGTCAACGAAAAGACCATCGCCACCAAGGCCTACCAGACCACCGTCAACATGACGGAAGGCGGCAGCGAGCCGTTCACGCTGGTGGCCGAGGATCTGACCTACCCGGCGCCGCCGGGCGCGGTCGGTGACACCTACATCTTCTATATCGGCTTCGACCCCCAGGCCCTGAAACCCGAGCGCCCCGCGCCGCGAAAGAAGCAGTAAGGGCAACAAAAAAGCCGGTGCGAGCGTCTCGCACCGGCTTCTTCTATTGCAATTGAACCCGATCAGTTCAGCTTGGAACGAACTTCGGCAATGCCCTTGGCGAGCAGGTCGTCGGCGATTGGGCCCTTGACCGACTGCGACAGGATGGTCGACGCGGCCGAGACTGCGGCGTTGGCGGCGGCGGCGCGAACGTCGGCCACTGCCTGGGCTTCGGCGAGAGCAATCTTGCTCTCGGCAGTTTTGGTGCGGCGGGCGACGAAGTCTTCCATCTTGGCCTTGGTCTCGACCGCGACGCGCTCGGCTTCGGCCTTGGCGTTCGCGATGATCTCCTCGGCCTCGCGCTCGGCGCTGCTGCGCTTGGCCTTGTATTCGGCGAGCAGCTTGGCGGCGTCTTCCTTCAGCCGACGCGCCTCGTCGAGTTCGGCCTTGATGCGCTCGGCGCGGTGATCGAGCGCGGTGAGCACCGTCTTGTGGATGCCGAGATAGGCAAACAGCACCATCAGGATGACGAAGGCAATTGCTACCCAGGTTTCCGGTTGAGCGAACATCAGCCTATCCCTTCAACGACGCGTCGACGGCGCTGTTCACCGCCTTGCTGTCGGGCAGTACGCCGGTGAGACGCTGCACGATGGCGCCGGCCGCATCCGCGGCGATGCCGCGAACGTTGCTCATTGCGGTTTCGCGGGTCGCCGCGATCTGCTTCTCGGCGGCGGCAAGCTTGCCGTTGAGCTGGTCTTCCAGCGTCTTGCGCTCGGCTTCCGAGGCCGCATTCAGCTTCTCGCGGGTCTCGCTGCCGATCGCTTGCGCCCGGGAGCGCGCGGCGGCGAGGTCCGTTTCATAAGCCCTCAGCGCAGCGTCGGACTCGTCCTTCAGCTTCTGCGCCTGCGCCAGATCGCCCTCGATGGCGTTCTGGCGTGCATCGATCACGCTTCCGACGCGCGGCAGCGCAATGCGCGACACGATCAGATAGAGCGCGACGAACGCGATGGCGAGCGATACCAGCTGCGAAGCAAACGTACTCGACTCGAACGGAGGAAAGCCTCCGCCGTGTCCGCCGTCTGCTCCGGTGTGGGCGCCGGTACCATGACCTTTTTCAGCCACGGAGTTCTCCTGTTGCTGTCAGGCTCGCCGCCCGGAGGCGGCGCGGGAGGGTGCAGCTCAGAGCGGAACGAACAGCAGCAGCAGCGCGATCAGCAGCGAGAAAATGCCGAGCGCTTCGGTCACGGCGAAGCCGAAGATCAGGTTGCCGAACTGGCCCTGGGCTGCAGAA
>PNLC01000621.1 GCA_013822885.1 Bradyrhizobium sp. | reverse complement strand
TTCTGGTGCCCGGCGGCTTCGGCCAGCGCGGCGCCGAGGGTAAGATTCGCGCGGCGCAGTTCGCGCGTGTGCGCGACGTGCCGTATTTCGGCATCTGCTTCGGCATGCAGATGGCGGTGATCGAAGCCGCGCGCAATCTCGTCGGCATCGAGGAGGCGAACTCCACCGAGTTCGGTCCGACGAAGGAGCCTCTGGTCGGCCTGATGACGGAATGGCTGCGCGGCAACGAGTTGGAGAAACGCTCGAGGTCCGGCGATCTCGGCGGCACCATGCGGCTCGGTGCCTACCCTGCGGCGCTGAAGCGCGGCAGCCGGGTGTCGGAAGTCTATGGCGGCGCGACCGAGATATCGGAACGCCACCGCCATCGCTACGAGGTCAACACCGCCTACAAGGACCGGCTCGAACAGCACGGCCTGCGCTTCTCCGGCCTGTCGCCCGACGGCGTGCTGCCGGAGATCGTCGAATACGAGGACCATCCCTGGTTTATAGGCGTGCAATTTCACCCCGAGCTGAAGTCACGCCCCTTCGAACCGCACCCGCTGTTTGCGTCGTTCATCCAGGCCGCGGTGGTGCAGAGCCGGCTGGTGTAAGCCAGGAGGGCGGTGTCAGACCTCCTCCTGAGGAGACCGCGAAGCGGTTGTCTCGAAGAATGAATGGCACGAGCCGGGCCACATGGTTCGAGACGGCGCGTTAGCGCCTCCTCACCATGAGGGGTTCGTGGGCGCGCATACCTTTGACGAACGCGCCAATTGTTGCAACAAACCGCTTCCGCAAGAACAATAACCTTGGGAGCAAAGTCGATGATCATGGAAATGCGCGTTTACCGCTGTCTGCCGGGCCGCCTGCCGGCGCTGATGAAGCGTTTCGACACGCTGACGCTGAAATTGTGGGACAAGCACGGCATCAAGCAGGCCGGCTTCTTCACCACGCTGATCGGCACCTCCAATCAGGAGCTGACCTATTTCGTCGCCTGGGATTCGCTCGCCGATCGCGAGAAGAAGTGGACGGCATTTCAGTCCGATCCCGACTGGATCGCCGGCCGTGCCAAGAGCGAGGAAGACGGCCAGATCATCGACAATATCGTCAGCCAGTTGCTGGTACCGACGGCGTTTTCCTCGGTGAAGTAACCGGCGGTGCAACCCTGTTATTCGGGAACTGATTGGGGTTGATCCTGATGGTGCGGACCGGCATGGTCCGCGCCTGACGTGAAGGAAAACCCCTTGAGCGCGAATCTCAAAGCATCCCCGGTTGTTTCGGTCGGCAACGTCAAATTCGGCAACGATCTGCCGATTTCGATCATTGCCGGGCCCTGCCAGCTCGAGAGCCGCGCGCACGCGCTGGAGGTGGCCGGCGCGCTGAAGGAGATCGCAGATCGACTCAAGATCGGCCTCGTCTACAAGACCTCTTTCGACAAGGCCAACCGCACCTCGGGCTCCGCTGCCCGCGGTATCGGACTGGCGCAGGCGCTGCCGATCTTTGCCGAGATCCGATCTTCTCTCGGATTACCTGTCCTGACCGACGTCCACGAGGCCGCGCAATGCGCTGATGTCGCGCAGGCAGTGGACGTTTTGCAGATCCCGGCCTTCCTGTGCCGGCAGACCGACCTTCTGCTCGCGGCCGCCGCCACGGGCAAGGTCGTCAACGTCAAGAAGGGCCAGTTCCTGGCGCCGTGGGACATGGCCAATGTCGTCGGCAAGATCACGGGCGGCGGCAATCCCAACGTAATGGTGACCGAACGCGGCGCCTCGTTCGGCTACAACACGCTGGTCTCGGACATGCGCGCGCTGCCGATCATGGCGCAGACCGGCGCGCCGGTGATTTTCGATGCCACCCATTCGGTGCAGCAGCCGGGCGGGCAGGGCACCTCCTCCGGCGGCCAGCGCGAATTCGTGCCGGTGCTGGCGCGCGCCGCGGTCGCGGTCGGCGTGGCCGGCGTCTTCATCGAGACCCACCCCGATCCCGATCACGCGCCGTCGGACGGACCCAACATGGTGCCGCTGCGCGAGTTCGAAGCCTTGCTGAAAACCCTGATGGAGTTCGACGCGCTCGCCAAGCGCACTATCAAGAATCCGGCGCGCCAATGATGCCGGCATCGCCGTGACCGCATCAAGCCGCCTGCCGCCGGCGCTCAATATCATTGCGCTCGCGACCTTTTCAGCAGCTCTGTCCGCCCGTGCGCTCGATCCGGTACTGCCGCATGTGGCCGAGGATTTTTCGGTCAGCATCGCGACCGCCGCCGGTTTCGCTGCAGCCTTCGCGTTCACCTTTGCCATCATTCAGCCGGTGCTCGGCGCCTTCGCCGACATGTTCGGCAAGGCGCGGTTGATGATCGTGGCGCTCATGCTGCTTGGCCTCGCCAACATTCTGGGCGCGATGGCGACGTCGTTCCCGCTCCTGTTTGCCAGCCGAATTCTGGCCGGCATCGGCTCGGGCGGCGTGTTTCCGATCGCGCTGGGGCTAACGAGCGATCTCGTCGGGCCCGAGAAGCGGCAGGTCGCGATGGGACGCACGCTGGCAGGCGCCATGACCGGGAATCTGCTGGGCGCTACGGTGTCCGGCCTGATCGGAGATTTTCTCGGCTGGCGCGGCGTGCTCGCCGTGCTGGGACTGATTGTGATGGTGGCCTCGATCGTGGTGGCCGTCGGATTTCGCGGCGCGGCGTTGACGCGTCCGCCACGACCCAGCCTGTCAGCCCTCAAGCAGGGGTATCGCACGATCTTCGCCAACCCGAACGCTCGCATCTGCTACTCGGCCGTCTTCATCGAAGGCTGCTGCGTGCTCGGTCTATTTCCCTTCATCGCCGCCTTCCTGTTCGACCTTGGGGAGACCAGGCTATCGATCGCGGGTATCGTCATCG
>PNLC01000620.1 GCA_013822885.1 Bradyrhizobium sp. | reverse complement strand
CAAGCAGATTCCGACGGTGTGCGGTTCGCTCCGCGAGGCGCTGGAAAACCTCGACAAGGACCGCGCGTTCCTCAAGAACGGCGGCGTGTTCGACGACGACTTCATCGACAGCTACATCGAGCTGAAGATGACCGAGGTCGAGCGCTTCGAAATGACCCCGCATCCGGTCGAATTCGACATGTACTATTCGCTGTGATGCTTGGCAGGGTATCCCCTGCCGACGTCACTGCCTGACGACTGCGAAAGGCGCTCCTAAAGGAGCGCCTTTTTTGTGGCGTTCTGCGCTCGTGCCGGCGTGATCTTGCGGTTCCCGCGTCCCAGTGAAGTCAACACTTCTCCCAAATCGTGGCGGCGATTGTCGCTTTTAGACCTCGCGAGCAGGTTACTGCTGGATCGGAAAAACAAGAGGCGGCAGCAATCAATGGCGACAAAAGACAGTTTCCCGCCGGATGACCGTTTTCCCGTGTTTCTCTCCGAGGATGCCGGGGAGATCGGGCAGCCGGATATCGGCAAGGCCTGGAACAGGGCGGCTATCGCGTCGCGAATCCTGAAGGTGAGCATCTTCGCTGCAGTGGCGACAGCGATCGGTATTGCAACTCTCTTGGTGGGGAATCCAGTCTCGCTGGTAGCTGATGTCACGGCTGCGTGGACCGACAAATCGGAGGTTCAGCCAGGCGCCGATCCATCGACGGCAGCAACGCCATCAATCGCCGCCGCGCAGGATGCGCCGCCAGCAACAACGGATACGCCGGCGCGCGAGGAAACGGCTGCGGTTTCCGAACCTGCCGCTCAGACCCGGGCCGAGGTCGATCAGCCGCCAAGCGAAGACATGTTCAAGCAGTTCCAGGCCTGGGCGGCCGAGGCAGATGCGCGAACGCAAGCCGAACCGGTCAAGCCGGCGCAGGACCTCGTCCCGGTACAGGCCATGCAGGATGCCCCTGCAAGAGTCGCGCAAGAAGCTCCGGCGCCGGTCCAGCCCGCGAAAAAGCAGCGGCGGGCCAAGTCTGTTCATAATGCGCGAGCAGAGGTACGGCCGCAGCGAAATGTCAGGGCTAGATACCGGGAAGAGCAAAGCGCAGCGGTGCCGCTCGCGCCCGTACCGGACCCTCGAGTACAGGAGCAGGCTGTGCAACCTCCCCAGACGCCGTCGTTCCTGCAAACCTTCGGCTTGCGCTAAGCGGATCGTTAATGTTGTCGCACCGTTCGGGTAGATACGGAGGGCCAGAGCAGACCTGAGTTGGGAGCAAGCGAAAATCTAAAAAGCCACCGGAATATTCCGACGATGCGAGCGTCTAGCTCACGTGGCGTATCCACGCCTACGTTCAGCGCAGCTACTGGAATTTGGTCCTATCCAGCTGTAGAACTGTTGCTCGCAACCTCTGGTCTCACGCTCTCCGCTCGATTGCGTGGCGAAGAATGGGCCAAGCGCACGCAGCTCACGCTGGAATACGACCCGCAGCCGCCATTCGTCGGCGGCACACCCGAGAAGGCGGGCGCAGAGGCCACGCAGAATATCCTGAGGAGAAGGGCGCCCGCTCTGGCGGCGGCCCGCTCGGCCGCCGAGCGCGCTGGAGCGCGACTTCGGGGCTGACCCTCATGGGACCCCACCCTCCGCGGTACGTAAAGCGACTGCGCAGAGAAGCCGGAATGCTTCCGCTGAACCCGTATGCAGGGACAAACGAAATGCAAAGCATCGGGCTAGCCGCGAGAATGCGAATCTGAATCCACTACGCCCGTTGCACCACGCCCCGACCGGAATGGCCTAGCCCAGCTTCGGCCGGTTTTGCTTCAGGAAGCGCTCGAGGTCCGGCTGTACCGAATAAGGCAGCGGGATCGGATCGCCCATGTGGTCGATCGCGCGATCGAGGGCGAGGCGCACCATGCGCGCCAGTTCGGCCTTGCGGTACGGCTTGGTGAGCAGCAGCACACCCTCGCCCGGGCGTTCGCCCGCGTCGAACGCGCCGAACGTGTTGCCGGATGTGTAGAGCACCCGGAGCGGCCGGCGCAGTTCAGCGGCTCTTTGCGCGAGCTGCCGGCCGTTCATGGCGCCCGGCATGACGATGTCGGTGAACAGGAGATCGAATGCGGTTCCGGCGCTGACCAGTTCGAGCGCCTCAGCTGCGTTGCTCGCCGCAATCACCTTGTAGCCGAGGCTTTCGAGCCGGCCGACGACATGCGCGCGCACGACGTCGTCATCCTCGACGCACAGGATGGTTTCCGATCCGCCGCGAAGTTGCGCATCGCCCGGGCGCCGCGCGTCGCTCGCCGGAGGAAATTCCGAAAGCTCGATGTCCGCCTTCGGAAGATAGATGCGAAAGCAGGCGCCCTTGCCTGCCTCGCTATCGACCACGACGGCGCCGCCGGACTGCTTTGCAAATCCAAACACCATGCTCAACCCAAGCCCGGTGCCCGTTCCGAACTGCTTGGTTGAAAAGAACGGTTCGAAAATCCTGTCGCGTATGGCGGCGGGAATGCCGGCGCCGGTATCGTGCACCTCGACAACGACGTAGTCGCCCGCGCCGAGCCCGCCGATCTCGGCATCATGCTCACTGCGGGTGAAATTCCTGGTCCTGAAAAGCAGCCGGCCGCCGTCAGGCATGGCGTCGCGGGCGTTGATGGCAAGGTTGACTAGCGCCGAAGAGAGTTGGCTGCGATCGACCAGGGCCGGCCACGCCAGATCGTTCAATGCGGTCTCGATCTCGATCTGCCTGCCAAGTGTCGGCGACAGCAACTGGACCACCTCCTCGACCAGCGCGTTGACGTCGGTCTCGAGCGGCCGCAGCGGCTGCTTTCTGGCAAAGGCGAGCAGGTTGGCGGTGAGCTGGGCCGCCCGGTCCGCCGCATCGTCGATCATCCTGGCAATCGA
>PNLC01000619.1 GCA_013822885.1 Bradyrhizobium sp. | reverse complement strand
CACCCCGAACTTCGGCCGCAAGTCGCTGAACGAGATCAAGGAAGTGCTGGCCCAGATGGGTCTGCATCTCGGCATGGAAGTGCCGGGCTGGCCGCCGGAGAACATCGACGAACTGGCGAAGCGCTTCGAGGATCACTACTGAGTTTTCGTCATTCCGGACGTCGCGAAGCGGCGATCGCAGGTGCGCAATGGCGCACCGGGGAATCTCGAGATTCCGGGTTCGCGCTTGGGCGCGCCCCGGAAAGACTTGGGCGAACGCAGGCAGCCCACCTGAGCTACAAGTCCGACGAACCGTCGCGACGAATGGAATTGAAGGAATACAAAAATGCGTCACGGCAAGGTTCATCGCAAGCTCAACCGCACCGCCGAGCATCGCCGCGCGATGTTTGCAAACATGTGCGCTGCGCTGATCAAGCACGAGCAGATCGTCACCACGCTGCCGAAGGCCAAGGAGCTTCGCCCGATCGTGGAGAAGCTGGTTACGCTCGGCAAGAAGGGCGGGCTGGCCATGCGCCGCCAGGCGATCTCCGAGATGCGCGACAAGGATCAGGTCAGGAAGCTGTTCGACACGCTGGCGCCCCGTTACAAGGACCGCCAGGGCGGCTACACCCGGATCATCAAGGCCGGCTTCCGCTACGGCGACAACGCGCCGATGGCCGTGATCGAGTTCGTCGACCGCGACGTCGACGCCAAGGGCAAGGACTCCGGTCCCGAGCAGGAAAAGGCCGCCGAAGCGGCGTAAGTCTTTCCCGTAATTGAAATTGAAAAAGCGGCGCCTCAAGCGCCGCTTTTTTGTTTGGCATTATTGAGGGTAGGCACGCTGCACTTTGCCCACCCTGCAACATGTCGCGATTACCAGCGACGATAGTGGGCGCGGTAGTAGCGCGGGCCGCCGTAGTAACGTGCGCCGCTATAGTACCGCGGACCGCCGTAATAGGCGTAGGCCGGGCGGACTACGCGACGATAGCGAACCACGGGGGCTCCGTAATAGCCGCCGCCATAGTACGCCGGCGCGTAACCGCCACCGTAATACGCGGGCGCGTATCCGCCGCCGTAATACCCGGACCCGTAACCGTCATAGTAGCCGTAACCCGGACTGTAGGCATAGGCGTTCGACGCAATTCCGCCGATCACCGCGCCCGCGATGAGTCCGCCGGCCACCGCCGGAAAGAACCCGCCGCCACCCCAGCCGCCGCCGCGCCAGTGCGCTTCCGCGGACGAGGGCGCCGCCACCGCTGTGAGGCCCACAACGGCCGCAGCAGCCAGAACCAAAGGTGCTTTCCTCATGGAGTACTCCTTTCCGTAAGACAGATGCCCACTTTACATTCGAGCGAAGTTTCATTTTCGCAAAAACGTATGCTCGCTAAACACTTTCGGGTGAGTTTCGTTGCTCGGGTTGCATCTGCAGCACTGCTTTGCCGCCAGATTTAATTTTCATGAACAGCCGTTCAGGTGCCGGGAAGCAACGCTTCCGCGACGCAACAAGCTACCATCCCTCCAGCACGATCTTGCCGCGCGACTTGCCGCTTTCCAGCAGCGTATGCGCGCGCTTCAGATTGGCCGCGTTGATCGTTCCAAAGGTCTGGTCGAGCGTGGTGCGCAGCACGCCCTTGTCAATCAGGTCAGCGACGTCGTTCAGCAGGTTGTGCTGGGCGATCATGTCAGGAGTCTGGAACGAGGAGCGTGTGAACATCGATTCCCAATGCACTGAAATGGCCTTGCCCTTGAACGCGCTCATGGTGAATTCCGGGGGATCGTCGATCAGGCCGAACTTGCCCTGCGGCGCCATCAAGTCCGCAATCGCCTTGTAGTGCTGGTCGGTAAAGGTGAGGCTCGCAACCAGCGCCACCGGCGGCAGTTTCAGTTTCTCGATCTGCGCCTTCATCGGTTGGGAGTGATCGATCACGGCGTGGGCGCCGAGGTCGAGGCACCATTTCTGCGACTCCGGCCGCGTCGCGGTCGCCACCACCGTCAGCCCGGTGAGGCGGCGCGCGAGCTGGATCAGGATCGAGCCGACGCCACCGGCGCCGCCGGTAATCAAAAGCGTGCGCGGATCGACGCTCTTGCCCGGCACCGCGCCGAGCCGGTCGAACAGCAACTCCCAGGCGGTGATCGATGTCAGCGGCAGTGCCGCGGCTTGCGCGAATGACAGCGACTTCGGCTTGTTGCCGACGATGCGCTCGTCGACCAGGTGAAATTCCGCGTTGGTGCCCTGGCGCAGGATCGAGCCGGCGTAAAACACCTCGTCGCCCGGCTTGAAAAGCGTGACATCGGGACCGACGGCGTCGACGATGCCGGCCGCGTCGTAGCCCAGGATTTTGGTTTCGCCCTCAGGCGGGGCGGCGCGCTTGCGGACCTTGTAGTCGACGGGGTTGGCCGAGATCGCCCGCACGGCGACCCTGATGTCGCGGCCTTTCGGTTCCGGCTTGGCGGTCTCGAAATCGATCAGCGAATCCGCGTCCTCGATGGGAAGCGATTTTTTGTAGCCGACGGCCTTCATGCCCTTACCCTCCTGCCTTCTGTGAATGGTTGGCAGCCTAACTGTCGCGCTGGCATCAATTTGGCAAGTACTGTAAATTGGGGGAACTAGTCCCCATTTGGATACTATTGGAAAGTGGCGCATGAAACGGCGGAATTTTGCCCATCGTCCCGGCTGCGCGGTCGAAGCGACGCTCGACCTGATCGACGGCAAGTGGAAAGGGGTGATCCTGTTTCACCTACAGGCGGGCACCCAGCGCTTTGGGGAGTTGCGGCGGCGGATGCCAGGGATTACCCAGCGCATGCTGACCAAGCAGCTTCGCGCGCTCGAGGACGACCGGCTCGTGATCCGCAAGGTCTATGCCGAGGTGCCGCCGCGGGTCGAATACAC
>PNLC01000618.1 GCA_013822885.1 Bradyrhizobium sp. | reverse complement strand
TTGCCCGCAAGGCCAGCGCGGCGAGAACTGCTTTCCCGACCTCGCCAAGTTCAAGCGCATCTACAAGGTTGAACTCTCCGACGCCAACGTCGGCAAGCCGGCGCGCAAGGTCGCCTATATCGACCTGATGAAGATCAAGGACCCGGAAAAGAAAGCGCGCAAGCCGCTCAACGACGGCGTGCTGACCTTCCCGTTCTTCACCATCGAGAATGTCGATCGCGTCGACGACACGCACATCATCGTCGGCAACGACAACAACCTGCCGTTCTCCTCGAGCCGCGACCCGAACAAGGCCGACGACAACGAGTTCGTGCTGCTGGAAGTCGCGGAGTTTTTGAAGGCGAAGTGAGGGCGTCGGCGCTCCCAAGCTCGTCGTCCCTGCGAACGCAGGGACCCATAACCACAGGTCGTCGTCTGGGGCACCAAACGACGACAATGAAGAGCTTCCACACAACCGACGTCACGGCGTATGGGTCCCCGCGTTCGCGGGGACGACGTGGGGAGAGTGTGGGCGATCACCCCTTCTTCGTCCGGTAATCCCCGAATGTCGTGTCACGCTGGTCGAGTTGGGTCTTCACGCTCGATCCATCGCGACGGAACGTCGACATGTAGTTCTTGCTCGCCTCCGTCGTAAACGCCAGCGCCTGGATTTCCGTGCCGGCGCGCATAGCGGCGCGTGCGCCCATGATCTCCATCGCGCGGTGCACAGAGCGCTTGTTGAGCTGCTGCAGTTCCACCGGAACCTTGGCGGCGCGTTCAGCGAAATCCAGCGTACGCGCGTCGAGCTCTTCAAGCGGGAACGACCGCGTCGCAAAGCCCCATTCGGCCGCCTCGCGGCCGGTCATCGCGTCGCCGGTCAACATTAGCTCCATGGCGCGGCGCATGCCTACCATCCAGGGATGATACTGCATGTCCGGCGGGCTCATCAGCCGCACCGGCGGATAGCCGATCTGCGCGTCATCGGCGACGTAGACGACATCGCAGGCGGTCGCCAGTTCGGTGCCGCCGGCCAGGCAATAGCCGTGCACCTGCGCCACCACGGGCTTCGCCAGATCCCAGATCGAGAACCAGCCTTCGACGACGTGGCGCGACCACTGGCCCGGACCTGCGGCCGAGTGATAGGGCTGGTCGACGCGATTGTCCGCCGACAGGTCGTAGCCCGCGGAAAAACACGGACCCGCGCCGCGCACGATCGAGATCGATACATCTGGATCGCGGTCGGCCTGCTGCAACACCTCAAACACTTCCGCGCGCAGGCGATTATTCAGCGCATTGCGCTTCTCCGGCCGGTTCAGTGTGATGCGCCGGACCCGCGGCCGGGGATCGTCGACGAGAATATATTCATAAGACATCGGCTGGCTTCTCCCTGTTCGCGGACCTGTTGGGCGGCCCTCGGCGCGTTGATGCCGGTATCAAACGGGAAGCCGTCGATGACGGCAAGGCCGCGCGCTGCAAGGCAGAACCCCACCCCTGCCCCGGCACCGGTCGAAGATCCCGCCTGCCCCGGTCGAAACCAGCTTGACCTGAATCAACGACAGGCGCCGCGCCCGGGCATTGGATGATCATTCCATTGATGGGAGAAGTGCCATGCTTGTCCGTGACGTCATGGTTGCCCCGGTCATGACCGTGGGCCCCTCCGCCACCGTGCAGGAGGTTGCAAAGCTGTTTCTCGAAAAGCAGATCAGCGCGGTTCCGGTGCTGGACAACAAAGGCAAGCTGGTCGGCATCGTCAGCGAAGGCGATTTGCTGCACCGCGTCGAGGCCGGTACCGAACGGCACCGCTCCTGGTGGCTTCGCGTATTGGTCGAGAGCGACACGCTGGCGGAAGAATACGTCAAGTCCCACAGCCGCAGGGTTTCGGATATCATGACGCGGGATGTCATCACGACTTCGCCCCAGGCACCGCTGCATGAAGTCGCAGCCCTGATGGAGAAGAACGGCGTCAAGCGATTGCCTGTCCTGGAGAACGGGCAGCTCGTCGGTGTTGTGAGCAGGGCCAATCTGCTTCAGGCCGTGGCGAGCGCACGCCAGTTGCTCGACATCGCGCCGACAGACAAGGCGATCCGCGATCGCATCCTTTCCAGCCTGAAGAAGGAAACCTGGACCCACACCGGACTGCTGAACGTCACCGTCTCCAACGGCATCGTCGATCTCTGGGGGGTTGCGGATTCGGATGCCGAGCGAACGGCGATCCGGGTGGCGGCAGAATCTGCGGCCGGCGTCGGCGCCGTCCACGACCACCTGGTCACCTACCGGGGCGGCGGCTGGGCCTGAGCGATCTCACTGCGCCTCCGATCCACTGCCGCCGCGGGAGAGGACCGGAAGCTCGCTCTTCTCGCCGGATCAACCCGATGGCGTCATCACGACGTTCTTGTCTTTCGGCCAGCGTATGCGCCAAGCGAAATTGATATCGCGGACTTCGCCTGCCTTCGCCTCGAACGCCCATTCCAGCACGCCCCGCTTGTCGCGGATGTTGGTCGCTGATGGCGCCGTGGTCGACGGCAGCATCTCGACCACGATGGCCTCGTTCTCGCTGACCGGCAGCTGGTCCTCGATCGCTACTCTGATCGGGAAGTCATGGCCGTTGCGTACGGTGGTCTTGAAAGCGCGTTCATCGGTCTTCGACGTCGTCACGATCAGGCCGGCCGATCCCTCGTTGCGCTTCAGCACGGCACGCTCGATCTTGACTTTGTCGTCGGCGCCGAAGCCGAGCCGCACGGTTTCGTCCTTGCCGGCAGCGGCCATCACCCCGCGGCCGACGAATACGCCATCGCGATAGATCGAAACCCGGCCCGGCAGCAGCGGCGCGTCCTCATTCTGCTTGAAACTCGCCTCGAGGAATGCGGTCGGATCCTTCACCGGCGCGGCGCG
>PNLC01000617.1 GCA_013822885.1 Bradyrhizobium sp. | reverse complement strand
CACCTTGCCCATGGCGTTGCGCGGCAGTTCGTCGACCACGAACACGCGCTTCGGCATCTTGAATTTTGCCAGCCTTCCGTCGAGCGCTTTCAGCACGCCCGCCTCGGTAACGTCGGCGCCCTTGTTGCAGACCAACACCGCGGTGACGCCTTCGCCGAAATCGCCGTGCGGCACGCCGATCACGGCGGATTCGATCACGCCGGGCATGGCGTCGATCTCGCTCTCGATTTCCTTGGGGTAGACGTTGAAGCCGCCCGAAATCACGAGATCCTTGCCACGGCCGAGAATGTGGACGTAGCCTTTGTCATCGATCTTGCCGAGGTCGCCAGTGATGAAGAAGCCGTCGTCGCGGAATTCGGCCTTGGTCTTTTCCGGCATCCGCCAATAGCCCTTGAAGACGTTCGGGCCCTTGACTTCGATCATGCCAATCGTGTCGCGCGCAAGCTCCTTGCCGGTCTCGGGATCGGTGACGCGAACGGAGACGCCGGGCAGGGGAAAGCCGACCGCGCCGGGCACTCGCTCGCCATCGTAGGGATTGGAGGTGTTCATGTTGGTTTCGGTCATGCCGTAGCGCTCCAGCACGGCGTGGCCGGTGCGCGCGAACCATTCGCGATGGGTATCGGCGAGCAGCGGAGCGGAGCCCGAAATGAACAGCCGCATATGGCTGGTCGACTCCTTCGACAGGGCCGGGCTCTGCAGCAGCCGGGTGTAGAATGTCGGCACGCCCATCAGCACGGTGGCGCGCGCCATCAGCTTGATGATCAGTTCGGGGTCGAGCTTCGGCAGGAAGATCATCGAGGCGCGGGCGAACAGCGTCACGTTGCTTGCTACGAACAGACCGTGGGTGTGATAGATCGGCAGCGCATGGATCAGCACGTCCTTGTCGGTGAAGCGCCAGTAATCGACCAGGCTGTAGGAATTCGACGCGAGATTATCGTGCGTCAGCATCGCCCCCTTGGAGCGGCCGGTGGTGCCGGACGTGTAGAGGATCGCGGCGAGATCGTCGTTGGCGCTCGTGACGGTCGCAAACGCCGTATCGGCCGTGGCGGCGGCGTCCGTCAGCGATCCCTTGCCGTCAGCCCCGAGCGTTTCGACTTTTGCATTTACTTTCGCCGCAATCGCCGCAATCCCTTCCGCCTTGGAGGGGTCGCAGACGACAAGCGCGGGCTCGGCGTCGGAGATGAAGTAGTCGAGTTCATTCAGCGTGTAGGCGGTGTTGAGCGGCAGGTAGACCGCACCCGCGCGAACCGTCGCGAGATACAGCACGAGCGCCGGCACCGACTTCTCGGTCTGGGCTGCGACACGGTCGCCGGGCTTGACGCCGCGCGCGACCAGTACGTTCGCCATCTGCCCGGCGCGGGCGATCAAATCGCCATAGCTGATGCGGGTGCCATCGGCGGTTTCGATCGCAAGCCGGTTCGGATCGTCGAGACTGTCGAACAGGCGCGAAAACAGGTTGGCGTTGGCGGTCGTGTTCATGCAACATCCCTCAGAGGGCGGAAAGCTCGCGAATTCCGCGGGCTGGATTAGCAAAAACGTCCTTCAGAAAGCAACGGAGACAGTTTGCATGTCAAATAACGGGAAACGCGTGGCCTGGGTGACCGGTGGTGGCAGCGGAATCGGCGAGTCCGGGGCGGAATTTCTGGCGGCCGACGGCTGGACGGTGGTGATTTCGGGCCGCCGCAAGGAAGAACTCGAACGCGTGGTCGCCAACATCACCAAAAAAGGAGGCAAGGCCGAGGCGATCCAACTCGATGTCAGCAACAAGGCCGACGTCAACAAGGCTGCCGACCAGATCCTCGCCAAACACGGCCGGATCGACCTTTTGGTCAACAGCGCCGGCATCAACGTGCCGAAGCGAAGCTGGGCCGACATGGAACTGGAGGGCTGGGACAAGCTGGTCGAGGTCAACCTCAACGGCGTCTTGTACTGCATGCGTGCGGTGTTGCCGGCGATGAGGAAACAGAAGGACGGCTGCATCATCAACGTCGCGTCCTGGGCCGGCCGTCACGTGTCGAAAATGCCGGGCCCGGCCTACACCACCACGAAACATGCGGTGCTGGCGCTGACCCATTCCTTCAACATGGACGAATGCGTCAACGGCCTGCGCGCCTGCTGCCTGTCGCCCGGCGAGGTCGCGACCCCGATCCTGAAACTGCGCCCGGTGGTGCCGTCGGACGAGGAGCAGGCGAAAATGCTGCAGCCGGAAGATTGCGGCCGCACCATCGCCTTCGTCGCCAGCATGCCGCCGCGGGTGTGCATGAACGAGATCCTGATCAGCCCCACGCATAATCGCGGATTCATTCAGACGCCGGCGAACAGGGATTAGTGCGAGCTCTATCGATCGTCATCCCTGCGCACGCAGGGATCCATAGCCACCGGCCTTCGTTTGGCGAGAGGGTATTAGCCCCGACGCCTTATTGAGAGATCATGCGGTATGGGCCCCTGCTTCCGCAGGGGCGACGAGAGAGGTGGGGCGTCGCGATGCGGCTCGCTCTCAAAAGTATCGCAGATCAATAACTCATTCCGCGGCATCGGCCTCCAAAGGGCGAACCGGCGTCCGGTGCCAGCCATCCTCGTGCTTGCGCCAGTAAGTATCCTTGAGTCGCATTGACATCGGCCCGGGCCGGTCGTTGCCGAGGATCCGTGTGCCGATGCGCGACGCCGGCATGACGCCGCCGGCCGTCGTCGCCAGGAACACCTCGTCGGCGTGGTCGAGCGCCGATCGGGGAATCGGTTCAACCGCAGCCTCGATGCCGAGTTCGGCGCAGAGCTCCAGCACCGATCGGCGCGTGATGCCGTGCAGGCTGCCGCGATCGGGCGTTGTCACCTTTCCGTCCTTTACGACGAAGATGTTGAAGCCCGGCCCTTCG
>PNLC01000616.1 GCA_013822885.1 Bradyrhizobium sp. | reverse complement strand
TCGACGCTGATCAATGCCGAGAAGCACCCTGGCAGCCCGCAATTGAGCCGCAGTGATCATGAGTCTGCCTCGCCGGCGAGGCTCGAGCCAATTTTGGACGTCATTCCTTCATCCTAAGTAGTGATGTTATAATGTCAATAAGTGATATCTGAGATATCTATTCTAAAGGATGCGTTCCCGGATCCGTGGCCGACCGTCAGCATCGCTGCAGCATCGAGGTGGTGGCGCAAGGCATCGCCAATATGCCTCTGCCATCTTCGGCTGCATTCGCGTGACCGGCACGATTGCACGCCTGGCGACCAACTCTCGCGCCAACGCGTGCAGCCAGGTATTGGCATGTTGCATGCCGTCTTCGTGCTGGCGTTCATGCTCGTAGCGTCGCTGCTTGCTAGTTCATCCTGCTGCATTGGACAGCGTCTGTTGCGCTGCACGAACGGGCGGACGCGGATACCAGCGCGTCCTGAAAAAGAACCTCTGAAAAATTGTCTCTGAAGAATCGCTTTGGTGCGCGAAGCCGAAGGGGGCAGCATGCCAAGCCGCTGAAACCTGTGATAGCCTCATCCCTTGAACGGCTCCGGTTCATCGGGAGAGCGTCGATGAGAACCATCACGGCGTCGGCGGCTCGCAGGCTCGGCAGATTCCTGACCAGGGACTTCCGTGAAATATTTGGTCCCACGCAGGACGATATGGCGGAACGCCTTGGTTCGCTCGCCCGGATCACCATCGAATGCATTGGACAAAGCGACGCCCTCTATCACAACTATGAACATACCTGGCTGGTTACGATGGCCGGCCGCGACATATTGCAAGGCCTGCGGATGTCGCGCGGTATCCAGCCAGCAGACTACACCCATCTCATCGTTGCCTGCCTGTTGCACGACATCGGCTATGTTCGCGGCATCTTGAGCGGCGATAGCAGCGACGAGTTCGTGGTCAATGAAGCTGGACTGAAAATCGCGTTGCCGCGCGGCGCATCGGATGCGGCATTGATGCCCTACCACGTCGACCGATCGAAACTGTTTGCCATGGAGCGGCTTGGAAACTCGTCGATGATGGACGTCGCGCGCATCGTCGAGGCGATCGAATATACCCGCTTCCCGCCGTCACCCGGGCGGAGGCCGACAGAGACAAATATCCCGCGGCTGGTTCAGGCAGCCGACCTGATCGGACAGCTCGGCGATCCGATGTACCCGAGAAAGGTCAATGCGCTCTTTTTCGAGTTTGAGGAGACAGGCAGGAACAGCGAGCTCGGCTATTCATCTCCGGCAGATCTCGTGGAAAAATATCCGGACTTCTACTGGAACAGCGTGTCGGAGCATCTCGACGAGGCCATCAAGTACCTGAACCTGACGGCTTCCGGCCGGCAATGGATCGCCAACCTGCACCACCATTTATTGTGCGCGGAAAACGCCCAGCGCCTGATGGGCCCGCAGCACTGACAGTCGCCGAACGACGACAGCTGGGATTCAGCGGCCGCTACCTAATCCTTTGCGGCCGGCTTGGTCGCGAATTGCGGGAACATCGCCGCGACGATCGGCCCGTCGCTGCGCCAGGAATGGCAGCCGCCGATAAAGAACGGCCGCTGGCCGAGGCGCTGCTGGTCCTCCAGCGAGTCGCTGCCCTCCGGCTCCTTGCCATGGGACATGGTCTGAAACAGCGTGGTCACGGCGGGGCCGAGCAATTCCATCAGATGCGTGCAGGTCTCCAGCCGGCCGATCTTGCGCCGCACCAGTTCGCGCCAGCCCGAGCCGATGCGCTCGCCGATCAGGCGATTCAGAATTGGTTCGACCTCGATGCAGGTGGGATAGGGCGTCGCGCGCAATGTCGCCTCTGCCTCGCGGACGGTCATGCCGTCGTCGATCGCGAGCCTCAGGCCGATGTCGTGCACCGGGTCGCCCGGCCTGAGTTCCTCGCGAAAGCGACTGGCCGGCTGGAGGAACGGCTTGACGTCGCGCAGCCACGCCTCGACTTCCCAAAGCCCGTCATCGCGCAAATAGCCGGTGCATTCGACCGAGCGGGTATGCATGTGGCGGCGGCCGGGCGTCCTAACAGAGTCTTCCAGAGGCATCAGTCCTGTCCTGTTGCGGTGCGGCGGGCGGGCATGGCGGTCGCTTCAGCCGAATTTGACGATCATCTTCCCAAGCGCCGACCGCGACTGCATGGTCTTGAACGCCTCTCGGAAATTCTCGAACGGCACCACCTTGCCGACGACGGGCTTCAGCCTGCCGGAGGCGAGCCAGTCGAACAGTTGCGCGATCAGGCGGGCGTGGGTCTCCGGCTCGCGCTTCTGGATCTGGGCGAGGTCGACGCCAAGCAGCGCGCCGCCCTTGAGCAGCGGCAGGTTGAACGCCAGCGCCGGAATGGTGCCCGAGGCGAACCCGACCACGAGATGGCGGCCGCGCCAGGCGATCGATCGAAAAGCCTGCAGCGCTACTTCGCCGCCGACGGGATCGAAAATCACGTCCGGCCCATGCCCGCCGGTCATCGCCTTGAGCGCATCCCGCCAGTTTGCCTGGGTGTAGTCGATAGTCTCGTCGGCACCGAATTGGATCGCAAAGTCACGCTTTTCCTGCGTGGACGCCGCGGCGATCACGCGCGCGCCCATCAGCTTGCCGATCTGTACGGCGGCGATGCCGACGCCGCCCGCGGCCCCCAGCACCAGCAATATCTCGCCTGCTTGAAGCGAGGCGCGGGCGTCGAGCGCGTAAAGCCCGGTCAGATAATTCGCCTGGAACGACGCGCCGGCCTCGAAGGGCACCTGCGCCGGCAGGTTCTTGAGGGCGGCTGACGGAACCGAGATGTATTCGGCAAGCGCGCCGGAGCGGGTCATGCCGATCACGGGCGCGCCCGGCTTGAATGCGGTGACATCGCTGGCC
>PNLC01000615.1 GCA_013822885.1 Bradyrhizobium sp. | reverse complement strand
GGTCTTTCCGGTCACGAACTGGGCGACCTACGCGCTGGCGATGGCGACGCTCGGCTGCGGCCTCGTGATCTGCTGGCTGCTGGCGCTGCGCGTGGTCGATCGCCGCCGCGCCTTCCTCGTCGTGGTGATGCTGGCGATCTATCCGATCTTCAATTTCAAGGGCTTCAAATACAACCCGGATCTTCTGCAAATCGTCACGCTGCCGCTGATGGTGCTGGCCTATCTCGATGCATTCGAGAAGCGCAGCGTGAAGTCCGGTCTGTGGCTTGGTCTCGCCGGCGCGCTGGCGTTGATGACCAAATACTGGGCGCTGACCATGATCGGCGCCATTGGCGTAGCCGCGCTGATTCACCCGGATCGGATGAAATTCCTGCGATCGCCGGCGCCGTGGGTCGCAATCGCTGCGCTCGCGGTGGCGATGCTGCCGCATTTCATGTGGCTGAAGCAGGTGAACTTCGTTCCACTCACCTATGCCGGCGACACCTATTCGCTCACCGACCGCACGATGATCGACGATCTCGCGCTGGGCTATGTCAAACACAATCTCGCGCTGCTGGCCTTGCCGGTGGCGCTCGCCGCGATCGCGCTGGTCTGGCAGCCGATACGCTGGAAGCCATTCCCGTTGTGGTCTCGCGGTGACAACTCCGGCGTCAACATCTCGCAGGCGCTCAATGTCTGGATCATCCAGGCCGTGGTGGCGTTCGGGCCGCCGCTCGGCGCCGTGATATTTCAGATCTACATCAAGACCGACTGGGGGATCCCGCTGTTCTTCCTGGTGCCGCTCGCCCTGATCGCGATCCCCGCGGTGCGGGTGCAACACATCGCTCTGTTGAACCTGGCCACGAACTGGCTGGTGATCTCGCTGGTCGTGCTGGCGGTATCGCCAAGGATCGTCGCGTATGAATTGAACGAAAAGCGCACCGCCGGCGCGACCTACCGGGCGCGCTCGGAGCTCGCTCGCGAACTGACGGACATCTGGCACACGCGCTTTCGTTCGCGCTGGCCGGTGGTTGCGGCCTATACCGATACCGGCCAGCCCATGACCTTCTACAGTCCTGATCGTCCGGCGCCGCTGACGCCGGACGAGCCGTGG
Source organism: Bradyrhizobium sp. (assembly GCA_013822885.1). Classification (GTDB taxonomy): domain Bacteria; phylum Pseudomonadota; class Alphaproteobacteria; order Rhizobiales; family Xanthobacteraceae; genus Bradyrhizobium. The sequence goes on along the minus strand of PNLC01000615.1, from coordinate 1,786 downwards.
TCGTCGGGGCTGACCTCGCTCGACGAGGCCAGGCGATCGGGCTTCATCGGCATCTGCGAAGCCGGCGACTGGAAGCTGGAAAAATGCGAGGCATGGATGAAGGCCCACGCCGCCAGTGCCGAGCAGATCGTGATCACCACGCGCCGGTTCTTTCCGGGGATGCCGGGCCCCGCAACGGCCTGGAACGTGTATATCGTGCCGCCAGCCAAATAGCGCGTGCAAGCGCAACAATCTTAAAGGGGGAAACGGATGGATCTCGATCTGACAGGAAAGACGGCACTCGTCACCGGCTCGACGCGCGGCATCGGGCTCGCCACCGCCATCGGGCTTGCACAAATGGGCGCGGACGTCATCGTCAACGGTCGAGACCGCACGGCAGTGGATGAGGCCGGCGCAAAAGTCCGCCAGGCGGCGTCGTCTGCCAAGGTGCATGCGGCGGTGTTCGATCTCGGCGATGCGGCGGGCTGCAGCGCACTGGTGGCGCAATTCCCCGAAGTCGACATCCTCGTCAACAATCTCGGCATCTACGAGCCCAAGGGTTTCTTCGACATCGAGGATGCCGACTGGACCAGGATGTTCGAAGTCAACGTGATGAGCGGGGTCCGGCTGACGCGGCACTATCTGAAGCGGATGCTCGATGACAAGGACTGGGGCCGTGTCGTGTTCGTCTCCAGCGAATCCGGCGTCTACATTCCGAAGGAGATGGTGCACTACGGCTTCTCGAAGTCGGCGCAACTCGTCATCGCGCGCGGCGCGGCCGAGTCGACCAAGGGCACCAACGTTACCGTCAATTCGGTGATGCCGGGACCTACCTGGGTCGAGATGGCGCCCGTACGTCTGGCCGCGCGCGCCGAGGCTGCCGGCACGACTGTCGACGACCTCGTGTCGCGCACCTTCAGCGAACGCCGCCCGGCGTCGCTGCTGCAGCGCTACGCCAGGCCCGAAGAGGTCGCCAACCTGATCTGCTATGTGTGCTCGAAAGCCTCCAGCGCCACCAACGGTGCCGCGCTGCGGGTGGATGGCGGGATTGTTACGAATCCGTTTTGATTTTCTGCTCCCCGCCCCGCTCTTGCGGGGAGAGGTTAGGGAGGAGCCATCACGCTCCTAGGCTCAAACGCTTTCTTCGTTGAACTTGTCGGCGACCAGCGTCGCGATCGCGTCGATCGCGGCTTCGGCTTCCGGTCCCTTGGCTGAAACCGTAACGGTGGTTCCGGGGCCTGCGGCCAGCATCATCAATCCCATGATCGAGGTTCCCCCGACAGTCTCGCTGCCGCGCGTCACCCAGACCTCGGCGTCAAACTTCTCGACCATCTGGACGAACTTCGCCGATGCCCGTGCATGCAGGCCGCGCTTGTTGATGATGAGAAGTTCCCGCGAAATCGCGCCCGCTGGCACGCCCGGCCCGAGTTCCTTTCCGGGCGCGGCCTCGTCGCTCATTTGCCGGCGAGTACGCGGCTGGCGATGGTGACGTATTTGCGGCCGGCTTCCTGGGCCATGGCGATGGCATCGGGAAGCGATCGCTCTTCGCGCACCTTGGCGAGCTTGACCAGCATGGGAAGATTGATGCCTGCGAGCACTTCCACCTTCGGACGGCTCATGCAGGAAATCGCAAGGTTGGAAGGAGTGCCGCCGAACATGTCGGTGAGAATAGCGACACCATCGCCACTGTCGACGCGATTCACCGCTTCGATGATATCGCTTCGACACAAATCGGAGTCGTCTTCGGCTCCAATCGTGATGGCTTCAATTTGTTTTTGCGGACCCATAACGTGTTCGAGCGCCGCCC
>PNLC01000614.1 GCA_013822885.1 Bradyrhizobium sp. | reverse complement strand
CGTTGGAGTTGACGCGTGCGCCGATCCTGGCCGCGAGCCGGTCGCCGAGCACGATGGCGTTGGATGCGCGGTAGAGCGATTGTAGCGATCCCTGCCGCATGTGGGCCGGCAGGTTGGAGACTTCCACCTCGGTGCGGGGATCGATGCCGATGATCGAAACGGTGAGGTTGCGGCCGGCGAAACGCAGCACCGCCTTCGACTGCACCGAGGGTGTCAGGGCGCCGGGCACCCAGGTCTGCAGCGAGGCGATGGTGGCCATCGGGTTCTTGATGCCCGGGCGGTGCACCTCCGGCGTCAGGCCGTGGAATTCGGCTGCCGGGTAGCGAATCTCGGCTGGCTGCCGGTTCGGCTCGCGCAACTCGTCCGTGACAGAGATATGCGGCAGCGCATTCACCAGGGTCCTGATGAAGTCGTCTTGCGAGCCCTCCATCATTGCCGCCATCATGATGGAGAAGCCAACGCCGGTCATGACGCCGGCGATCGCCACCAGGGTCTGGCGGGCGCGGTAACGGACGTGGGTCCACGCAATGCTCAGGATCAGGTTCACGGCGCGGGCGCCTCCACGGGGATGGCGCGGACCCGGAAACCGTTCTTGATGTTGGCGGTTGCCGGCGAGGCGACCCATTCACCTTCGCTGACGCCATGCAGGATTTCCACAAAACCCGTCCCGCGGATCCCGATCTCGACCTTGCGCAGCCGCGCATAGTTGTCTTCGATCGCAAACAGGTTGTTGCGGACCACGGCATTGGCCGGAACGAGGAGCACGTCGAGCTTTTCGCGGCTGATGATGTTGGCCTCGACGCTCATGCCGACCCGCAGCGGCGTATCGTCCGGCAGGCTGATCCGGACGCGAAACGTCTTGGAAAGGGGATCGCCGGCCGGTGTGATCTGCTTGACGGCGCCCGGCAGCACCTGGCCCGCGAATGCATCGGTGCGCAGCAGCGCATTCTGGCCGACCTTGACCCGTGGGATGTCCTCCTCGTTGACGTCGGCGACCACCCACAACGGCTTCTCCAGCCCGATGCGGTAGAGGATCGTGCCGGGCTCGACCATGTCCCCGACCTCGCCGTCCTCCTTGAGGACGATGCCGTCCATCGGTGACACCAGCCTGTAATATTCGAGCCGCTGCGCTTGCGCCGCGATCTGTGCCTTGATGCGTGCCAGATCGGTCTCGGCCTTCTGGAAAGCCTGCGAACTCGCGACCCCGCGCGACAGCAATTGCGACTGGCGGTCGAACTCGCGCTGCTGGAATTCTGCCAGCGCATGGAGGTCGTTCAGCGTCGCCGTTGCTTCTCTGTCGTCAAGACGGGCGAGAACATCACCGCGTTTGACCGCCTTGCCCTCGCACCGGCAGCGCTCGATGATTCGACCGCGCACGAGGGGTGTCGAGCGTGACCACGTCTCGGGCTCGACCGAGCCGGTTGCATAGACGATTTCGGCGGCGGCGCCGCGCGTGACACGCGCCACCGTGATCGCGGGCCCTCGCAGCAACCACCATGCGATGGCGATGGCTCCAGCCACGATCAGGACCGCGACCGCAAGCTTCCATGAAAGCCGCCGGCGATTTCCGGGGGGCGATCCGCCCGTGACCGGCGGCTCGATCGTCGCAACGTGCATGTCCATTCGGACAGTGTGGCTGCAACGCGTGATTTACCGTTTGATGCAGGTCAACCGGGGAACAAAAGAAACCGCGAGCACACCCCGCGAAATTTGTGCGCCTAAACGGAAGAGGCCGGGCTAGGCGGCGCCGGCACGCCGGCAGGCAGCTACTCTTCCTTCTTCGGCTCTTTCGACATGCGCTCGAGGCGTTCCTGCATGTCCTTCATCTGGCGGCGCAGGTCGTCGATATTGTCTTCGGTTACTGGCTCCGGCGCCTTCTCGAGTTCGCTCGATCCGCCGCGCGGCGGCACGAACGGTTTGAACATCGAGAAGGTCTGCTGAAACAATTCCATGTTGCGGCGGACGTGCTCTTCGAGCGGCGCAAACGGCGTGCCGCTGAACGTGTTGGTGAGCTGCTTGCGGAATTTCTCCTGCTCGCGCGTCAGCGTGTCGATCGACTGCTCCAGATATTTCGGCACCACCATCTGCATGCTGTCGCCGTAGAAGCGGATCAGCTGGCGCAGGAAAGTGGTCGGCAACAAATTCTGTCCGGCCTTGTTCTCCTGTTCGAAGATGATCTGCGCCAGCACCGAGCGGGTGATGTCGTCACCGGTCTTGGCGTCGTAGACGAGAAAATCCTCGCCATCCTTCACCATCGCCGCGAGATCCTCGAGCGTCACATAGGTGCTGGTGCCGGTATTATAGAGCCGCCGGTTGGCGTATTTCTTGATGGTCGTAGGTTGATCTGACTTTGCCATAAGCTCACACAAAAATACCGAGAGCGGGGGAACCCGGCGGCCTCGCCGACGGGCAGACAAGCAACGCAACGCAGCAAAGTAAGCATTTTCAATGCGGCTCGGCTACCGTTTTGTGCGGCACGGTTAATTCCAAGGCATGGAGGCTGCTATGGAAACCCTCACCGGGATCAATTTGAATGCGCCGCGGCGGGATTTTGGCTCCTGGCCGATTGACATGGGTCAACGAGGTTAACAGGATAAGGTGAGAGACAGGCATGCCGTCCGGCCGCCCGCCGTCGCAAGAACCTCAAGCCCAAGAAAACCCATAAGGAGATGTCCATGTCAGACGATGTCGTCATCGTCAGCGCCGCCCGCACCCCGGTCGGCAGCTTCAACGGCGCGTTCGCCACCACCCCCGCCCACGACCTCGGCGCCGTTGCCATCAAGGCCGCGCTGGAGCGGGCGGGCATCGAGCCGGGCCGTGTCTCGGAAGTCATCATGGGTCAGATCCTGACCGCAGCCCAGGGGCAGAACCCGGCCCGTC